>NZ_JBPQTX010000097.1:0-22609 GCF_051386555.1 Streptomyces sp. URMC 126 | reverse complement strand
GTCCGGGGGCCCGCCCCCGGGAAGCGGTGAAGGGGCGGGGCCGGGGCCCGCTCCCCCCGCCCCAACGCGGCGAGCTGCGCGTCGGTGAGCCCGGCGAGCAGCCGCTCCACCTCGTCCAGGCCCCGCCGCGCGGCTTCGCGCCGCCGGTCGCGGACCGTCGCCGACGTCAGCTGGGCGTCGAGAGCGGAGCGGGCCCGCCGCGCCGTTCCCTCCGCCCGTGCCACGGACGCCACCAGCCGGGAGAGCGCCGCCGCGCGCCCCGCCGCCGCCCGGCCCAGCTCGTGGCGGCGGAGGAGCGCGGCCCGGGGGTCGGCGGTGAGCAGGAAGGTGACGGCGGGGGAGAGGCTCCCGCCGAGATCCCGGTACTGCTCCCGGGCGAGCCGGCCGGCCTCGTCGCGGCTGTCGGCGAGCGCGGTGCGGGCCACGGCCAGTTCCTCGGCGGTCCGGTCGGCGAGGGCGCGCTGCCGGCGGAGTTCCGGGGCCGCCGCCTCGTACTCCTTCGAGGCGGCCTCGGCCTGCCGGTAGAGCGTCCGCAGCCGCGTCAGCAGGGCGCCGACCGACCGGTCGCCCGGCCGTTCCGCGGAGCCGCCGGGCGGTGGCGCGGGTGCCGCCGCGGCGGTGGCGGCGACCAGTGCCAGGGCGCAGACGCAGCGCACCAGCCGTCCTGACACGGGGGTTCACCTCCGGGGCGCGTCGGCGGGACCTCGGGGCGATCGTGTCACGGACCGGTCGTATTTTTAGGACGTTCGGGGTGGAACCGCCCGAGCCGCACACCGGACGGACGACGGCCCGTCACCCGGACGGCGGCGGCCCGGAGCCCGCGTCCGGCCGGGGCCGCGACCACGGCCACCGCACCCCCGGGCCCCGCCGGCCCTCCGGGTCGTAGCTGTACTTCCAGCCGCGCGGCAGTCCCAGCCGCCGCGTCACCCCGGCCTGGACCCGCCGGTAGACCAGCACGGTGGCCGGGCCGCCGGCCGCGTCCGGGACCGGGACCTCGTAGACCTTGGGCGGGTGGCCGGTCGGCCCCAGCAGGACGGGCAGGATACGCCCGTCCAGGGGCCCGCCCTCGAAGGGCACTTCTTCGCTTCGCACCGTACGAGCGTACGGGCGCTCCGGAGGGCCCGCCCGTCCACGCCGGACCGTCCACGCCGGACCGTCCACGCCGGACCGTCCCGCCCCCTCAGAGCAGGTGCTCCGCCTCGGCGAGCACCGGTCCCAGCCGTCGTGCCAGCCGTGTCACCACGCCGTCGGCCGGTTCCAGGGCGAGGGCCGCCCGGGCCACCCGGGCCGTCTGCTCGTCGCTCGCCGCGGTGGTGAGCAGCAGGGCCACGAAGTGGTCGACCAGCCAGTCCCGCAGCTCCTCGACGGGCGGCCGTTTCCCCTCGTCCAGCCAGGTCAGCGACGCGCCTTCGACGGCCGCGATCCAGGTCCTGACGGTCATCCGCAGCCGTACGCCCGGCTGCCGCACCTGGAGGTGGGCGAGGATGTGCCCGGCGGCGGTGCGGCGCACCTCGTCGACGATCGCCCCCGTGCGCGAGGTCTCGACGACGCTGCCGCCCTGGAGCAGGGCGCTGAACCCCGCCGCGTGCCCGTCGACGAACGCGAGGTAGCGGTCGAGGGCGGCGGCCAGCCGGCCGGTCAGCGGGCCGGTCTGCGGCTCGGCGAAGCACAGCTCCAGTTCGTCCGCCGCGCTGCGCAGCGCCGCCTCGTACAACTGCGTCTTGCCGCCCGGGAAGTAGCGGTAGACCAGGGGCCGGGACACCTGGGCCGCCGCGGCCACGTCGTCGAGGGAGACGTCCTCGGGCGGGCGCTGGGCGAAGAGGCCGAGTGCGGCGGTGATCAGCTGGGCGCGGCGCTGGGTGACGCCCAGCCGCCGGTAGGAGGTCGTTCCGCTGCCGGTCATGCACGGCAGGGTACGGCAGCGGGCGCGGCGGCCGGCCCCCGGCGGCGGGACGTCCGGCCCGCTCAGGCCAGCAGGCCGGAACTGCGCCACATCCGGCGTCCGGCCCCGCGCAGCACCCCGATCTCGTCGAGGAAGTCCGTGAGCCGCTTGGCGCCCGCCTGCATCACCTCGCGCCGGTGCCCGCTCGCCCGCACCTGGGCGACCGCCTCGCGCCGGTCGAGGCCGACGCGGGTGTAGACGGCGGGGTTGACGAAGGCGACGGAGAAGACGCGGGCGGCCTCGCCGCAGCTCAGCCGGGTGAGTTCGGCCTCCCAGCGCGGGCAGGTCCGCATCTGGCGGCGCAGTTCCTCCCGGGCGTAGCGGACGTGCCGCGCCTCCTCGATGACGTGGATCCGCGTCACGCCGCGCACCAGCGGCTGGACGCGCTCGTCGGGGAAGGTGAGCCGCTGCATGTAGTCGAGGATCTCCTCGCCGAGCAGGGTGCAGGCGAACGAGCCGGGGGTGGTGGAGATCGTCTTGAGGATCCGGGCCAGGTTGTGGTGCAGGCGGGCGACGGGGTACGTGGGGGCGCCGCTGTGCAGGATCATGCGGGCGAACATCTTGGAGTGCCGGCACTCGTCGGCTATCTCGGTCAGCGCGTACCGGACGTGGGAGCTGGTCACCGGCTTGTCGTAGATGTGCCGGACGAGCAGCTGCATCAGGATGATCTCGAACCAGATGCCCAGCGAGGCGAGCGAGGCGGCCTCGTGGCGGGAGAGCTCCATGCGCTGTTCCTCGGACATCCGCCGCCACAGCGGCGTCCCGTAGAGGGAGAGGAGCTCCGGGGGCCAGTACCACTTGCCCTCCTCGGGCGGGGTGTCCCAGTCGAGCTCGGTGTCCGGGTCGAAGGAGTGTCTGGCCGAGGACTCCAGCAGCCGTTCGGCGATCTGCTCGCGGTCCTTGAGCGGCCCGAGCGCGTCGCGGAGCGCGGGTCCGGCCGTACGGGCCGGCGTCATCGGGTCTGCTGCCATGGCTGATCCCACCTCAATTGCGGGTTACCCGGGGTTACCTGCTTATAAGACTGCGTGTCAGCAAGCCCGTCAAGACCCCCGTGAGCCCCTGCCGCCCCGGGTGACACGAACCGCCCCGCGCCGATTGACCGACGGTCAAACGCCGTGTGAGCCTGCCCACAGTGGCGAGCCGCGAGAGACCGGCAGAGAAGGAGGCGTCCGATGGCGACGCGACAGCTCTACGCGCACGAGCCCGACGAACCGCTGTGGGAGGTCCCCGCGAGCGGTGCCGCCCGCTTCGGCTGGGAGTACGAGGAGGGCCGGGAACGCCTCCTCGCCCTCTACCGCAAGGGCAAGGACAAGCAGTGGGACGCCGGCAAGCGCATCGACTGGGACCTGGAGGTCGACCCCTACGACCCGCTCGGCGTCCCCGACGAGAACATGCTGGTGTACAACACCCCGTACTGGGACCGGATGGGCGAGGCGAACCGGCGCGACATGCGCCGCCACTTCGCCGCCTGGCAGTTCAGCCAGTTCCTCCACGGCGAGCAGGGCGCGCTGGTGTGCGCGAGCCGGATCACCGAGTCGGTGCCCGACCTGGACGCCAAGTTCTACTCCGCCACCCAGGCCATGGACGAGGCCCGGCACGTGGAGATCTACAGCCGCTTCCTGCACGAGAAGATCGGCATGCTCTACCCCGTCAACGACAGCCTCCGGCAGCTGCTCGGGGACACCCTGCGCGACTCCCGCTGGGACATGCCCTACCTCGGGATGCAGGTCCTCATCGAGGGGCTCGCCCTCGCCGCCTTCGGCATGCTGCGCGACACCACCGAGAAGCCGCTGCCGAAGCAGATCCTCACCTACGTGATGCAGGACGAGGCCCGGCACGTCGCCTTCGGCCGGCTGGCGCTGCGCGACTACTACGCGCAGCTCACCGACGCCGAGCTGCGCGAGCGCGAGGAGTTCGTGATCGAGGGCTGTCACCTGATGCGGAACCGGCTGCGCGGGGACGAGGTGCTCGTCGACTTCGGCATTCCGGTCGCGGAGGCGGTGGAGCTGAGCGAACGGTCCGATTTCATCCGGGGTTTCCGGAAGCACCTTTTCAGCCGGATCGTGCCCTGTGTGAAGGACATCGGGCTGTGGGGAGAGCGTCTGCGGCGGGCCTACGTCGATCTGGGCGTCCTCGAACTGGGCGACACCAGCCTGGACGTGCTGATGGCCCAGGACGAGGAGCTCGCCGAGCGGCTCGACGCCCGGCGCTTCGCCGCCGAAGAGGCCGCCCGGGTCGCCGAAGTGGCCCGTGTGATCGCGGAGGGCGAAGCGCCGGACGTGAAGGAAGACGTCATTCCGCGAGAAGATGGCGGAGGAAAGCCGGAAGAGTGACCGCCGTACGGTGATTGAGGACGTCTCAGGCGCGTGAGCGCCTGCTTTGTCACTGTTTTGTGAGCGATACCGCATAACGGAACGGCATGCGGTACAAGCACGTCTTCGCGGGCAGGGAACAGACAGGCGTGCGAGGGAGTGGGGATCGTTCATGACGCGGACTACCGGACGGAGGCGGCAGATCGCGGTGGCGGCCGGATCGGGCCTTGCGCTCGTGGCGGTGATACTGGGATCGGTGGCCGTGGCCAACCAGGCATCGGACGACGGCGGGAGCACGCACGTCGCCGCCGACGCCAAGAACCCGTCGGAGAAGGCGCCCAAGGAGCGGGGCAAGGCCGCAGAACTCGACACGGGCGGGCCGGTGTCGGAGGAGATCTCGCACGACAGCGAGAGCCCGGGCAAGGTCGTCAACATCACCATCGACGACGGCCCCGACCCCGTCTGGACGCCCAAGGTGCTGGAGCTGCTGCGGCGGAACGACGTCAAGGCGACGTTCTGCATGATAGGCCCGCGCGCCAAGGAGTACCCGTCCCTCGTCAAGAAGGTCGTCGCGGAGGGCCACCGGCTCTGCGACCACTCCATGGACCACAACACGGCCATGGACAAGCGCCCCGAGTCCTACCAGGCGAGCCAGATCCTCGACGCCCAGAAGCTCATAGAGGAGGCCGCCGGCGACGGCGTGAAGGTGCGCTATTACCGCGCCCCCGGCGGCGCCTTCACGCCGTACAGCCGCAAGGTGGCCGCCGAGCACGGGATGCGCCCGCTCGGCTGGCAGGTCGACAGCCGCGACTGGCAGCGCCCGGGCACGGCGCGCATCGTGGCCAACGTCAAGCGGGAGGTCCCCAACGGGCCGACCATCCTGTTCCACGACGCGGGCGGCGACCGCAGCCAGACCATGGCCGCGATGGAAGAAACGCTTCCGTGGCTGAAGTCGCAGGGGTACGGCTTCGGGTTCCCGAAGATCTGAGCGGGAGGGGGCGGGGCCGCAGGGGCCGCGGGGCCGATGAGCCCCGGCCCCTGTTCCGCCCCGGTGGCGTCCGGTCCACGGAAAAGGGCCCGCTTCATCGAAAATGAAGCGGGCCCTTCGCGGTGCGCTCGGCAGGATTCGAACCTGCAACCTCTTGATCCGTAGTCAAGTGCTCTATCCGTTAAGCTACGAGCGCGGGCTTGCGAGAAATACTTTACACGCCCTGCGGGCCCCCGATGACCAGGTCAGGGGGGCGCGGAAAAAGAAATCATGTGACGCTCGTCACTTTCCCTTGCGGTATGCGGGAATTCCCCGGCGATTTCCCGGACCTAACCGGGCCGGGCCTGGTCTGGTCTGGTCAGTCGCGCCGCCCGCGCCCCGGGCCGGGGGTCCCGGCGGCCGGCGGCCGTACGTCGTCCCGGTCGTCCGGCCGGTACTTCCCGATCTTCGGCTCCGCGATCGTCCCGTCCGCGTTGATCTTCGGCAGGGTCTTCTGCGGCGTCGGCAGCAGCGCCTTCCCCGGGTCGATCGTGCCCTTCGCGGTGACGCCGTACAGCGCGTTGTAGATGTTGCGCACGGCGGGGGCGGAGGCGCCGGAGCCGGTGCCGCCCTGCGCGATGGTCATCACGACCGCGTAGTCGTCGCTGTAGGTGGCGAACCACGAGGTGGTCTGCTTGCCGTAGACCTCCGCCGTGCCCGTCTTGGCGCGCAGCGGGATCCGGTCCTGCGGCCAGCCGCCGAAGCGCCAGGCGGCCGAGCCCCGGGTGACGACGCCGGCCAGGGCGCGGTCCATCTCGTCGCGCAGCCGCTTGGTCACGGGCAGTTTCCCCCGGACCTTGGGGGCGAGCTCCCGTACCTTCTTCCCGTCCGGGCTGATCACCGCCTTGCCGACGGCGGGCGTGTACAGCGTGCCCCCGTTGGCGAGGGCGGCGTAGATGCTCGCCATCTGCACCGGGGTGGTCAGGGTGTCGCCCTGGCCGATGGAGTAGTTCACGGAGTCGCCGGCGCGCAGCAGGTTGCCGCCCTGGCAGTTGTCGTAGGCGATCCGCTCGGTGTAACTGCCGTCCTTTTTGCCCTGCTTGCACCAGGCGTCCTTGTTGGCCTCCCAGTACCGCTGCTTCCAGGCGCGGTCGGGGACCCGGCCCGGGACCTCGTTCGGCAGGTCGATCCCGGTGGTCTTGCCGAGCCCGTACTGGTGGGCCGTCCGGTAGAACCAGTCGCCGGCGCCGCGCTTCCCCCGGAGGCCGCCGTCCGCCCGCCACTCGTCGTGGGCGAGCCGGTAGAAGACGGTGTCGCAGGACACCTCCAAGGCGCGGCCCAGCGAGATCGGGCCGTGGTTCGCCGACTCGAAGTTGGTGAAGGTCTGGCTGCCGATCCGGTACGCGCTCGTGCAGTCGTAGGGCCCCTCGTAGGAGTGCCCGGCGTTGACCGCGGCCGTGGTGGAGACCACCTTGAAGATCGAGCCGGGGGCCGACTGGCCCTGGATCGCCCGGTTGAGCAGCGGGTGGTGGGAGTCCTCGCCGGTGAGCCGGCGGTAGTCGGCGGCGGAGATCCCGCCCACCCAGGCGTTCGGGTCGTACGTGGGGGCGGACGCCATGGCCACCACGCGGCCGGTCCTGGCCTCCATCACCACGACGGCGCCGGAGTCCGCCTTGTAGTTCTCGCCGGTGTTGTGGTCCCACTCCTTGCGCGCGGCCTTCATGGCCTCGTTCAGCTCGTACTCGGCGACCCGCTGGACGCGGGCGTCGATGCTGGTGACGAGGTTCGAGCCGGGTACGGGCGGGTCGCTCTCGGCCGTCCCGACGACCCGGCCCAGCTTGTCCACCTCGTGCCGGGTCACCCCGGCCCTGCCGCGCAGCACCTCGTCGTACTGCCGCTCCAGACCGGAGCGGCCGATCATGTCCGAGCGCAGGTAGGGCGAGTCGCCGTCCTTGGCCCGCCGGACCTCGTCGTCGGTGACGGGGGAGAGGTAGCCGAGGACCTGCGCGGTGTTGGCCTGGCCGGGGGAGGGGTAGCGGCGTACGGCCGTGGGCTCGGCGGTGATGCCGGGGAAGTCCTCGGCCCGCTCCCGGATCTGGAGCGCCTGGCGGGTGGTGGCCTTGTCGGTGATCGGTATCGGCTGGTACGGAGAACCGTTCCAGCACGGCCGGGGCGTCTTGGCGTCGCACAGCCGGACCTTCGCCGTGACCTCCTTCGGGTCCATGCCCAGCAGCCCCGCGAGCCGCGTCAGCACCGCCTTGCCGCGGTCCTTCGCCTTCGACAGCTCGGTGCGGGACGCGGTGACGACCAGGCGGCTCTCGTTGTCCGCGAGCGGGACGCCGCGCGCGTCGAGGATCGAGCCCCGCACGGCGGGCTGGACGACCCGCTGGACCCGGTTGCCGGTGGCCTCCGCGGCGTACTCGTCCCCCTTGCGGATCTGGAGGTACCACAGCCGCCCGCCCAGGGTCAGGAGGAGCGAGAAGACGAGGATCTGGACGACGACGAGCCGTATGCGGATCCGCTGCGTCCGGCCACCGGTCTCCGGAATGTTGGTCACACGCCATCCCTCTGCTGTGCCGTCTGTGCCCTGGAGGGGGGCGCTCGCCGCCCGGCCCTCCCGCCTTCCCGTGCGGCGCGCACGCCGTGGGAGAGGGCGCGGACGGTCCGGGAGTGCCCGGTGCCCACCGGCCCCGCCCGGGCGCGGCCACGGCGGAAGTGCGGTGCGGATGCGCGGCGTTCCCCCCACAGGAACCGAACAGTCGTACCAGGTGCAGAGCTTAGGCGACGCTTCCCGCGCACCACAGCTTGGGATCACGTCAACTTCGCGGTCAGGGAGCCGGGGGCGTGGACCGGTGGCCGGGTCCTGGTTCTACGGTGGGCGTCCCGGCTCTGCGCGGCCGGGTGCCCGGGCCCGTGCGCGGGGTGCTCCGGCGGCGCTACGGCAGGACGCTCCCGATGGCGCCGGAGGTGTAGGCCCGGGCGTACTGGCGCAGCAGTTCCGCCCCGACGTCCGCCGCCAGGGCCGAGTCGGCCCCGCCGGGGTCGTGGAGCGGCGCCGCCTCCATGACGTCGAAACCGACCGGTCCGAGGTCCCCGACGCAGTGGAGCAGGGAGAGGATCTCCCGCGAGCCGAGGCCGGCCGGCGCCGGTGCGGCCGTCCCGGGGGCGGGTGCGGGGGCGGGGCCGGCGGTGCCGATGCCGACCGAGACGTACAGCGGCCGGAAGCCGATGCGTTCACGGATGAGCTCGCTGGTGCCGCGTACCCCCAGCTCGTCGAACTCCCCGGCCGTCACCACCCGGACGCCCCGGTCGCGGGTCCGGCCGAGCGCCACCTGTCGCGCGGTGGGCTCGCGGCCGCCGACCCGGACCGTCGCGGTGGGGTCGACGAGGCGCTCGTCGATGCCCTGCCGGAGGGGCGGGCCCTGGTGGTGCCGGCCGCCCTCGCGCTCCGGGCCGGCGGCGGAACGGGCGTCCAGGCGTACCAGGGCGACCGGGCCGTGCTCCTCGGCCACCGCGCGCAGGGCGGCCACGGTCAGCGCGTGGCCGCCGCCCAGCATCAGGAAGGCGGCGTTGGTCCGCAGCAGCGTACCCAGGCGGCGCTCGGCCGTCGCGACCGCCAAGTCCACCTCGCCCGGGGCGAGATCGAGGTCCCCGGCGTCCACGCAGGTGATCAGGTCGAGGATGCCCCGGCCGGCCGCCGCCTCCGGCCCCGCCCCGCGCTCCTCGCGCGACGCGGCGCGGACGGTCCGCGGGCCGAACCGGGCATCGGTGGTCCGGCCGGTGCCGCCGTCGTGGGGCGCCCCGACGACCACGACGTCGTAGCCCCGGGGGAACCGGACGTGCGGCAGGCGCATGAAGGTGGGGAAGGGCGCGTGGTGGGGCGGGACGCGCGGATTGATGCACTCCAACGTTTTCCGCTTCCTCTCCTGGTCCTGGGACTTCGGTGACGGCCGGGGGCGCGGGCTTCCGGGGATTCTGGCAGAACCCGCTCTTCACGCCCTCTCCGGGAGGTACCGGCGGGGATGGTACGGAGAGCGGACGGATGGTGGGGATTCGGCCGGAACCGTCGGCGGAACCGAAGGCGCCGCTACGGCCGAGGGGCACCGGCTTTCCTTCCGTCCCCGAACGCGGGGAAAAGCAGCCCCGGCACTCCGGTTTCTTTCCGCGGGCCCGGACCGGCCCAGGCGCCGGAACGCCGGGACGCCGGAACGGGAAACGGAGAACGGGCGCGAGAGCCGCGCCCCCGGCGAATTACCGTGCTTTCCCGCGCTTTCCCCGTCCTTTCCGCGCGGCCCCGCGAGACCGTTCGAAGAGAGCACGAAGAGGATCGCAAGAGGCCCGCAAGAGGCCCGCCCGTTAGGCTCGGCAAGCCCGATTACCCCGGAACACCGTAGCCGTTCCGCCGCCACGGCGCCGCGACGTCGGAGAAGTCTCCGGGAATTCACGAGGGGAAGCGCGTGAACGACTACTCCACTATGGATTTCCTGGACTTGAACACGTTTCGGGGACTGGGAGAGGACCCGGAATACCACCCCCCGGCCCTGACCGGCCGGCCGCGCGACTGGCCGCTCGACCGGTGGGAGGAGGCGCCGCGCGACCTCGGCTTCCCCGACTTCGCCCGCTACCAGTGGCGGGGCCTGCGGATGCTCAAGGACCCGGACACCCAGGCGGCCCTGCACGACCTCGTGTACGAGCTGCGTCCCCGCACCATCGTCGAACTCGGCGTCTACAGCGGCGGATCCCTCGTCTGGTTCCGTGACCTGACCCGGCTCATGGGCATCGACTGCCAGGTCGTCGGCATCGACCGGGACCTCTCCCGCTGCCGCATCCCGGAATCCGAGATGGCGGGCATCTCCCTCCGCGAGGCCGACTGCTCCGTCCTGGAGACCTTCGAGCCGCTGCGCGAACTGGCGCACCCGCTGCTCTTCATCGACGACGCCCACGCCAATACGTTCGGCATCATGAAATGGGCGGTCGACCATCTCCTCGAAGCAGGCGACTATTTCATCATCGAGGACATGATTCCGTACTGGCACCGGTACAGCCCCAAGCTCCTGACCGAATACCTCGCGACGTTCCGCGACGTCCTGACGATGGACATGGTGTACGCCAACACGAGCCCGCAGCTCGACCGCGGCGTCTTCCGCCGGACGACGCACGGACGGTAGCCCCGGCGGCCGGTTCCGTTTCGGCGGACGGGAAAGGAGGTGCGGTCGTGCCGACCGTATCGGGTCTCCTGAACTACAGCGCGCCCCTGACACCGGAGGGCCGGACCGACGACTGGTGCGTCGACGCCCTGTCCCGGGCGCCCGAGGTGGTCCTCAACTTCCGTATGGTGCCCGTCGAGACGGTCGTCACCGATCTGCGTGACGGCACGGTCCGGCCGGCGCTGGACGAGACGGGCTTCGAGAAGGCCGACGCCCCCACCCGCGTCGACCAGCGGGCCCTCGCCGAGGGTGCGGAGCCCGCGCTGGCGCGATACCGGCGGGAGACCGCCGAGCTGCTGACGGCGCTCACCGGCGCCGACGACGTCCGGTTCTTCGACGCCACCGTACGGCGGAAGGGCGGGGACGGCCCGGCCGTCCCGTTCCAGCAGTCCCCGCACCTGCGGGTGCACGTGGACCAGACCCCGCGCAGCGCCCGGGCCCGCGCCGCGCTGCACACCGGCCCGGGGCGGCCGTTCCGCCGGTTCCAGATCGTCAACGTCTGGCGCCCGCTGCTCGCGCCCGTCCGCAACTACCCGCTCGCCGTGTGCGACTACCGGTCGGTGGACCTCGCGGCCGATCTGGTGGCGACGCGGCTGGAGTTCCCCGCGTGGCTCAAGGACCGCGAGACCTACTCCGTGCGGCACAACCCCCGTCACCGGTGGCACTACTGGAGTGCGCTCACGCCGGACGAGGCCATCGTCTTCAAGTGCCACGACAGCGCGAGCCGCGGCCTGGCGGCCGTCGGTGACGACGCGGAGCGCGGCGGTCCGGGAGGACCGGAAGGGTCGGGAAGCCTCGAAGGACCCGCCCGCCCCGAAGGCCCGGACGGTCCCGGAGAGGTCGCCGGCCTCGTCCCGCACACGGCCTTCCTCGACCCGGAGGGGCCCGCCGACGGACCACTGCGCACCTCCCTGGAGCTGCGCGCAGTGCTCTTCCACCACTGATCTGCACCGAGGAACCGCGAAAGGGAGCAGGGGGACATGCAGGACACGACGGTACCGCTCTTCAGCCTCGCCGCACTGCGCGAGGGCAAAGACCTGGACGCGTTCCGCGCGTGCGTGACCGGGACCGGGGTCTTCTACCTCACCGAGTACGGCGTGACCGAGGCGGACCACCAGCTGGCCACGCGCACGGCGACGGACTTCTTCGAGCGGGGCACCCCGGAGGAGAAGAAGGCCGTGACCACGGACGTCCCCACCCTGCGCCGCGGCTACTCCGCCCTGGAGGCCGAGAGCACCGCCCAGGTGACGAGGACCGGCAGCTACACCGACTACTCGATGTCGTTCTCGATGGGCGTCGCGGACAACCTCTTCCCGTCGCGGGAGTTCGAGGACGTGTGGACGGACTACTTCGCCCGTCTCCGCACCGCCGCCGAGGACACCGCGCGGGTCGTCCTGGAGACCTGCGGGACGCACGGCGGGGACACTCCGCCCACCGGCACCGCCGACCCGCTGCGGGACACCGACCCCGTCCTGCGGCTGCGCTACTTCCCCGAGGTCCCCGAGCACCGCGCGGCCGAGCGGGAACCGCGCCGGATGGCACCGCACTACGACCTGTCGGTCGTCACCCTCATCCACCAGACCCCGTGCGCCAACGGCTTCGTGAGCCTCCAGGCCGAGATCGACGGCACCATGGTCGGCCTGCCGCACGTGCCGGAGGCCGTGGTCGTGCTCTGCGGCGCCATCGCCCCGCTGGCCACCCGCGGCGCGGTGCCCGCGCCCCGTCACCACGTCGCCTCGCCGGGCGCCGACCAGCGCGAGGGCAGCGACCGCACGTCGAGCGTCTTCTTCCTGCGGCCCTCGACCGGCTACACGTTCTCGGTCCCCGAGGCCCGGTCCTACGGCCTCGACGTGAGCCTGGACGCCGAGACCGCGACGTTCGGCGACTGGATCGGCACCAACTACGTGACCATGCACGCCACCCCCCGCGCCTGACGCGCCTCCCCTGGTGTCCGGATACGGCCGGCCGACCATGCCCGGCCGGCCGCATCCGGCGTCTTCCCGACCCCGCCGAGCCTTCCCGACGCCTTCCCTCCTGCCTTTTCGCCAGCCTTCCCCACGCCGAGGAGACACCCATGGAACACCGGTCCGACGCCGTCTTCGCCAAACCCTCGATCTTCCGTGACGGCATCCGGGAGTACGCCGAACGCTCCTCCTCGCCGGTCTCCGCCGAACTCGCCGAGATCGCCGAGGAGACCGCCCGGGCCACCCCGGAGTGGGCGGACATCTCCACCACCGCCGTCCAGGCGACCTTCCTCCAGATGCTGATCTCCACCGCCGGCATGCGCCGCGTACTTGAGGTGGGCACCTTCACCGGCCACGGCACCGTCGCCATGGCCGCCGCCCTGCCCGACGACGGCGAGATCCTCACCATCGACAGCTACGTCGCCGACAAGCGGACGCAGGACGTGGCCTCCAAGGCGTTCGAGCGCAGCTCCCACGGCCACAAGATCAAGCCGGTGCTGGACGACGCCCTGTCCGCCCTCCAGGAGGTCGAGGGCGACTTCGACCTCATCTTCCTGGACGCCGACAAGCCCAACTACATCTCCTACTTCGAGACCATCCTGGCCCGCCGCCTCCTCCGCCCCCGCGGCCTCCTGGTCATCGACAACACCCTCTGGGGCGGCGAGGTCCTCAACCCGCGCGACCTGCCGCCCGCCGAGGAGGCGAGCACCGGCCAGGAGTGGGTGGAGCGCATGTTCGCCAACTGGGCCCACGACGTCGTCAAGTTCAACCGGCACATCGCCGCCGACCCGCGCGTGCGCACCGCCGTGCTCACCGTCCAGGACGGCATGACCCTCGTCCAGCTCGCGTCGTGAGCGGGCAGGGCGGCATCGGCCTCTCGGTGGGCATGCTGCTGCGGCGCGCCGTCGCCGTGGCACCCGGCAAGGAGATCCGCCAGACGGACGTCACCGGGCGTACCGGGGGGACGTCCTGGGGCGCCCTGCGGGAGCGGGTCCTGCGGCTGGTCGGCGCCCTCGGCGGGCGGCTCGGCGTCGAACAGGGCGGCGCAGTGGCGACGTTCGCCTGGAACAGCACGCGTCACCTCGAATGGTTCTTCGGCGCTCCCATGGCGGGCGCCGTCCTGGTCCCGGTCAACGTCCGGTTCTCCGACGAGCAGATCGAGTGGGTCGTGACCCACGCCAAGGCCCGGGTGATGGTGGTCGACGCCTCCCTCACCTGGCGGCTGGCGGAGATCCTGGACCGGCTCGGGACGGTACGGGAGTTCGTCGTCGTCCCCGACGGCGGCGAGGCGCACCCCGCGTTCGCCGACGCGCTCCGCCACGACGACCTGCTCGCCGGGTCCGACCCCGTCGAGCCGCGTGACGTGGCGGAGAACCGGACCGCCTGCGTCTGCTACACGGGCGGCACCACCGGGCGGCCCAAGGCCGTCGCCCACTCGCACCGGTCGCTCGTCCTGCATTCCCTGGCGGTGTGCGCGGCCGACGCCTACGCGGTCCGCGAACCGGACGTGATCCTCCCGCTGACGCCGCTGTTCCACGCCGTCGCCTGGGGACTGCCCTACGCCGCCGCCCTGGCCGGCGCGGGCCTGGTGTTCACCGGGCCACACCTGGAGCCGGAGTCCATCGCGGCGACCCTGGAACGGGAGGGCGTCACCCTGTCGGCCGGCGTGCCCACCTTCTGGCTCGCCCTCGACGAACTCGACCCGCCCGCTTCGGTGTTCGCCTCCGTCGAGCGCGTCATCTGCGGCGGTTCGGCGATCCCCGCCGGCCTGGTCCGCCGGTACGCCGACCGGGGCGTGACCATGCAGCAGGGGCTCGGCATGACGGAGAACATGGCGCTGGTCGCCCTGACCAACGTCCGCAGCGTGCACGCCGCCCAGCCCGTCGAGAAGCAGCTGGAGCTGCACCACACCCAGGGCCTGGCGGCCCCCGGCGTCGAGCTGCGGCTGGTCGGCGAGGACGGCACGGCGCTGCCCCACGACGGCGTCACCCAGGGCGAGCTGGAGATCCGCTCGCTCTGGGGCGCGACCCGCTACGGGACGCCCGACGACGACACCCCCGGCGCGGACGCCACCGGCTTCCACGACGGCTGGCTGCGCAGCGGCGACATCGCCACCATCGACCCGGACGGCTACATCCGGATCACCGACCGCGCCAAGGACCTGATCAAGTCCGGCGGGGAGTGGATCAGTTCGATCGAGGTGGAGTCCGCGCTCATGGACCACCCCGGCGTCCGGGAGGCGGCCGTCGTCGCGGTGCCGGACGCCCGGTGGCAGGAGCGCCCGCTGGCCGTCGTGGTGGCCCGCCCCGGCGCCGAGCCGACCGCCGACGAGCTGCGGGGCTTCCTCCTCGGCCGGCTGACGAAGTGGTGGGTGCCCGACCGCTTCGTGTTCGTCCCGGAACTCCCGCGGACGGCCACCAACAAGTTCGACAAGAAGGCCCTGCGCAGCCGCTACGCGGACCACTGACGCGCGGGCCCCGGCCAGAGCGACCACGGAGGATGCGCGCATGCGCCTGCACAACACCGGAGCGTGGCAGCCCGGTGACCCCGAGGGGAACCGGCGGTTCGTCACGACCCACACGGCCGAGGCGCCCCTGACGCTGCTCTCCGGGCGCACCCTCGGGCCGGTGACCATGGCGTACGAGGCGTGGGGCGAGCTCGACGCCGACCGCGGCAACGCGGTGCTGGTGCTGCCGCCGCTCAGCATGAGCAGCCACGCGGCCGGCCCGGCCGGGCCCGGGCACCGGGCGGAGGGCTGGTGGGACGCCGTGATCGGCCCCGGCCGGCCGCTGGACACCGACCGCTTCCACGTCGTCGTCGTCAACAACCTCGGCGGCTGCGACGGGAGCACCGGCCCCGCGAGCCCGGACCCGGAGGGCCGGCCGTGGGCCTCGCGCTTCCCCGCGCTGGACGTGGTCGACCAGGTCAACGCCGAGGCGGCGCTCGCCGACGCGCTGGGCATCCGGCGCTGGCACGCGGTCGTCGGCATGTCCATCGGCGGGGCCCGCGCCCTGGAGTGGGCGGTGTCCCGCCCGGAGCGGGTGGGCCGGCTGTTCCTCATCGCCGTGGCGGCGGCCACCCGTATCGAACAGGCCGGCCACACGCACGTGGAGCTGGAGCTGATCCGGCGGGACCCGCACTTCCACGGCGGCGAGTTCTACCACCTGCCCGAGGGCTGCGGGCCCGTCACCGGGATGGCGCTCGCCCGCAGCTTCTCCCACCTGCGGTACGGCACGGAGGCGTACTGGCAGGAACGGTTCGGCGGCGCGGCCTGGTACCACGACTCGGACGGCTGCCACGCGAAGTTCCGCGAGTACGTGCTGGCCCAGGGCGAGAAGGTGTGGGAACGCTTCGACACCAACTGCCACCTCGTCCTCTCCGAGACCGCCCTGAGCGCCACCGTGGCCCGCGGCCGGGGGAGCGTCGGCGAGGCCCTCGCCCGGATCACGGCCCCCACCCGTATCGTCGGCTTCTCCTCCGACCGCGCCTACCCGCCCGAGAGCCAGCGGGACCTGGCGTACGGCATCCGGGGCGCCCGTGTGCGGATCGTGGACACCGACCTGGGCCACTACGGCTTCCTCTTCGAGCCCGGGCTGATCGAACCCGACCTCCGCCAGGCCCTCGGGGAGGAGTGAGCCGGTGCTCGCCGTGCTCCTCGTGGGCGCCTTCATGCCCACCCTGGACTTCTTCATCGTCAACGTCGCCGTCCCGTCCATCACCGCGGACCTCGCCGCGACCAGCGGCGAGACGCAGCTCGTCGTGGCCTCGTACGGGATCGTCTACGCCTGCCTGCTGGTGCTCGGCGGCCGGCTCGGCGACCACTGGGGGCGCAAACAGGCGTTCACCGTCGGGATTGCCCTGTTCACGGCCACGTCGGCGCTGTGCGGCTGCGCGCCGAACGTGTGGTGGCTGATCTGCGGGCGCGGACTCCAGGGCGCCGCCTCCGTCGTGCTCTTCCCGCAGGTGCTCGCCCTGATCCGGATCCACTACCCGCCGGCCGAACGGCCTCGGGTGATGCGCGTCTACGGGCTGGCCCTCGGCAGCGCGATGGCCGGCGGACAGCTCCTCGGCGGGCTGCTGCTCAGCCTCGACTGGCTCGGCCTCTCCTGGCGGTGGGTCTTCCTCGTCAACCTCCCGGTCGGCGCGGTGACCCTGCTCCTCGCCCCCCGGCTGCTGCCCACGACACCCCGCCACGCCGGACTGCGGTTCGACCGCGTGGGAGTGCTGCTGTTCGCGGGGGCCATGGTGCTGCTGGTGGTTCCCCTGACCGTCGGCCGCTCGGTCGACTGGCCCGCGTGGGCCCTGGGCATGCTCGCGGGCGCGGCCGTGCTCCTGCCCGTGTTCTGGCACTGGGAGCGCCGCACCGAGGCGCGCGGGCGCGAGGCCCTGCTGCCCACCGGACTGCTGCGGGACGGCACGCTCCGCACCGGACTGCTGACCACCTTCGCCTTCTACGCCTCCCTCTCCTCGTTCCTGTACGTGCTCGCCGTGCTCCTCCAGGACGGGCACGACCTGTCGCCCCTCCGCGCGGGGCTCGCGACCAGCCCGCTGGCCTTCGGCTTCTGCGGCGCGAGCATGGCCTCGTCCGCCCTGACGGCCCGCTGGGGCACCCGGCCCCTCAAGGTGGCGATGTACGCGCAGATCGCCGGCTACGCGGCGCAGTACCTGCTGCTGCTCGGCCGGCCGGAGGACGTCAGCCTGCCGGCGCTGGCCGCCCTGCTCGCCGTCAACGGAATCTGCACCGGCGTCGTGATGAGCCCGCTGCTCGGCCTCGTCCTCGACGGGGCCGACCCCGCGCGGGCCGGCGCCGCCAGCGGCCTCCTGGCCACCACCCAGCAGGTGGCCGGGGCCGTCGGGCTCTCCGTCATCGGGGCCGTGTTCTACGGCCTGACCCGGCACGCGGCGCCGGACCCCGGCCGGATCGCCGCCGGCTACCGGCACGGCCTCGTCTTCCTGACACTGACGACGGCGGCCACGCTCGCCGGGCTGTACGCGCTGGCCCGCGGCCGGGACGACGGCCGCCGGGCCGCCGGGGAAGCCGCCGGCAGCACGGGGGATGCGGTGGCCTCGCGGCACTGAGGGGTGCGCTCGGGCGGGGCGGGCGCCGGGACTCCGGTGGGGCCTTCGGGTGTGAGGAACGGCGGTGGGATCCGCACGTTCCCCGTACGCGCGTGCGAGGGGGTCACACGACGTGACGGCGGAGGTGGACGTCCGGCCGCGCGAGCGCGTACAAATGCGACAACAGGGCCTGCTGATGCGTCGGTTGGGATCGATCCGGGGCAGGTCACGCCGTCGCGCGCCCGCCCGTCCGCGCGCGTCGCTCCGCCCGACCGAGCGAGCCCCTCGCGCGACCCGTGGGGCGTCCGAAAGCAGGTACCGCCGAGATGCCCTCCCAGCCCGCCCGGCCCTCGACGCCGTCCCGCCGCGTGTTCCTGCTCTCGGCGGCCCTGCTGCCGCTGGCCGGATGCGGGGGGCGCGGACGCTCGGCCGACGCGCCGCCGTCGCCGGACTCCGGCGGCCGGACCGCCGGCCCGCCCGCGCCCGGCCCCCGCGCGGCCCACGCGTCCACCGCCCGGTTCGCCGAGCTCGAACGGCGTTACGGCGCACGGCTGGGCGTCTACGCGCTGCACACCGGCACCGGCGCCACCGTCACCCACCGGGCGGACGAGCGGTTCGCGTTCTGCTCGACGTACAAGGCGTTCGTCGCGGCGGCGGTCCTGCACCGCGACCCGGTCGACCGCCTCGACCGGCGCATCGCCTACACGGCGGACGACATCGACTCCACGTCACCGGTCACCAAGGACCACACCGGGACGGGCATGACCCTCCGGCAGCTCTGCGACGCCGCCGTCCGCTTCAGCGACGGCACGGCCGGCAACCTCCTGATGCGCGACCTCGGCGGCCCGGCCCGGGTGACCGCCTACCTCCGCACCCTGGGCGACACCACGAGCCGCGTCGACCGCTACGAGCCCGAACTCCACCGGGGCGGACCGGGCGACCCGCGCGACACCACCACACCCCGGGCGGCCGCCGCCGGCTTCCGGGCGCTCCTGCTGGGCGACGCGCTGCCCCCGGACCGGCGCGCCCTGCTCAGGGACTGGCTCGAACACAGCGCCACCGGCGGCAAGCGCATCCGCGCGGGCCTGCCCAAGGGCTGGACGGTGGCGGACAAGACGGGTACCGGCAACTACGGCCGGGCCAACGACGTCGCCGTCGTCCGGCCGCCGGACGGCGGCGCGCCGCTCGTGCTGGCCCTCATGTCCGAACGGTCCGGCCACGACGCCCCGCCCCAGGAGGCGCTGCTCGCGGACGCCACCGCCCGGGTGGTCGCCGCCCTCACCTGAGGCGGCGCCGCCCGGCTTGGGCTCGCGTCAGCCGAGGCGCGTGAGACGCTCGCCGAAGGACGGCTCGGGAAGCGCGGACTTGAGGACGACCGGCACCTTCCGCGCCCCGGGCCCGGTGCCCACGACGAGCTCGCCGACGACGGTCCCGGCCTTCGCCCCCCGGGAGACGGTCCGGCCGCCGTCGCGGAAGGTGACGCGCACCTTCTGCCCCGGCAGGCCGACCAGCCCCAGGTCCTTGGCGGCCACGACCGGCGTCCGGTGACCCATCCCGTCGTCCACCCGGCCGACGACCTGCCCCTTGCGCACGGCCGTGCCGGACGTCAGGCCCTTGCGCACAGCGGCGATGACCTTCCGGCTGTTCTCCAGCACCAGGGCGAGGCTGTTGGCGCCGTTCGGGTCCGGGCCCGTCACGTGCTGGTCCATCAACGTCCCGAGCACCAGCCGGTCCACGCCGTCCACCCGCGTCCGCGCCGCCCACGACAGGGTGCCGCCGGCCGGCGTGTTGGAACCGGTCTTGATCCCCTGCACGCCCAGGCCGGCCGTGAGCAGCGGCACGTTGTTGTTGTCGATGTGACCGGCGCCCGGGATGTCGGCCCCGGGCAGGGCCACGACATCGCGGAACGCCTCGTACTTCATGACCGCTTCGGCCAGCCGCAGCTGGTCCACGGCGGTGCTGACGGTCCCGCGGTCCAGGCCGCTGGGGTCGGTGTACGTGGTGTTCCGCATGCCGAGATCCCGTGCCGCGTCGTTCATCTTCCGGACGAACGCCTTCTCGTCGCGCGTCCCGGTGTCCCAACGGGCCAGCATCCGGGCGATGTTGTTGCCCGAGGGGATCATCAGCATCTTCAGCATGTCCTGCTCGCTGAAGGACTGCCCCTCCTGGAGGCCCTCGACCCGCGACTCGTCCTCGGCCATGCCGTCCCGCACGGTCTTCGCGTCGACCGTGATCCGCGGCCCCTTCTCGTCCTTCTTCAGCGGGTGTTCGCGGAGGATCACATACGCCGTCATGATCTTGGCGACGCTCGCCGTCGGTACGGGCTTCTCCGGCCCGAACGTCTCGACGGTGCCCTGCCCGGCGACCATCACGGCGCCCTGCCCCTTCGCCGGCCACGGGATCGAGAACCGGCCGCCGGGAACGGTCACCGTGTACGCCGCCTTGCGCACGGCGAGCTCCGGATCGGGCAGCGGCCGTACGGTCTGCACGACCAGGAACACCAGCGCGAGCAGCACGACGACCGCGCTCCCCACCAGGATGGGGCGGCGACGCGACGCACGCGCCGGCCGCGCGGGCCCGGCGGCGACGGCGGGCGCCCCCTCCGCACCCTCCGGCCGCCGGGACTCCGGGGCGGGCGACGCTTGCGGGGCGGCGGCCGGCTTCGACGAGGCGGTGGCACTCTTGGCGCTCCCGGCGCCGGAGGCGCCCGGGGCGGCGGACTTCGCGCTGTCGCTCTTCCCGCCGGGGCTCTTCGTGCCGGAGCCCTCCCGGCCGAGGGCCGTCCCGGCCGCGGCGGCGGCCGTGGCGGCCTTGCCCTCGGCGGGAGCCTTGTCGCCGCTGCCGCTGTCGGCCGGGGTGCCGGCGGACGTACCGGACTTGGCTTTCGCCGCACTCCCGGCCTTGTCCTCGGACTGGGCGGGCGCCTTGGACCCGGCCTCGGACTTGGCCGTGCTCTTGCCCTTGGTTCCGGTGGGGGCCTTGGAGCCGGTGTCGGCAGTCGGGGCGTCGAGGGACGCGCCGGCCTCGGCTTCGGCCGCGCTCTTGCCCTTGCCCTGGGGCTGGGCGGGGGCCTTGGAGCCGGTGTCGGTGGTTGGGGCGTCAGGGGACGCGCCGGCCTTGGCCTCGGTCGTGCTCTTGCTCTCGCTCTTGGTTTCGGCGGGCGCTTTGGAGCCGGTGTCGGTGGTTGGGGCGTCGGGGGACGCGTCGGCCTCGGCTTCGGCCGCCCCCTTGCCCTTGTCCTTGGGTTCGGCGGGCGCCTTGGAGTCGGCGCCGGCGGTCGGAGCGTCGGGGGACGTGCCGGCCTCGGCTTCGGCCGTGCTCTTGCCCTCGGGCTGGGCGGGCGCCTTGGAGCCGACGCCGGCGGTCGGGGCGTCGGGGGACGCGCCGGCCTTGGCGTCGGCCGTGCTCTTGCCCTCGGGCTGGGCGGGGTCCTTGGAGTCGGCGTCGGCGGTTGGGGCGTCGGGGGACGCGCCGGTCTTGGCCTCGGCCGTGCTCTTGCTCTCGCTCTCGCTCTCGCTCTTGGTTTCGGCGGGGGCCTTGGAGCCGGTGTCGGCGGTCGGGACGTTGGGGGACGCGCCGGCCTCGGCGTCGGCTGTGCTCTTGCCCTCGGGCTCGGCGGGGGCTTTGGCGCTGTGGGCGGTGGTCGGAGCGTCGGGGGCGACGTCGGTCGCGGGGTCGGCTTTCGCCGTGCCGGCGGCGTCGCTCCCGGAGCCGGCGGGCGCCTTGGCGTCACCGCTGCCGCTCGCCGTCGAGGTACCGGAGGCGACGCCGGCCGCGGCTTCGGCCTTTGCCGCGCTCGCGGCGTCCTTCCGGGAATCGGCGGAGGCCGTGGTGCTGTCGCCGTCGCCCGGGGCCCCAGGCGTGGCGTCGGCCGCCGTGTCGGCTTTCGCCGCGCCCGCGGTGTCGGTCTCGGCCTCGGTTGGAGTCTTGCCACTGCCGCCTGCGGCCGGGGTGCCGGAGGCGGTGACGGCCGTGGGGCCGGGCTTCGCCGCCCTCACCGCGTCGTCCTCGGACCCGGCAGAGGCCGTGGTACTGCTGCCGTCGGCCGGGCTGTCGGGGGTGACGACGGCTGCGGGGCCGGCTTCCGCCGCGCTCACGGCGTCGATCTCGGACTTGGAGTCGGTGGGAGCCTTGGCGGCGCCGCGACCGTCGGCCGGCGCGTCAGCGGTGACGTCGTCCTCGGGCTCGGTCTTCGCCGCTGCCGCCGCACTCCCGGCTTCGCCCTCGGGCTGGTCTTCGGCGTCGGCTTCCGCCTCCATGCGCGATGCGGAGCGAGCGTCGCCCTCGTCGTCGTCGCCGACGGTGACCGGATCAGCCGCTTTGGACGCTGCCTCGCGCGTGTCATCGTCGGGCGCGCCCCCGGCTCGGGCCGCGGCCTCGCCCCCGGCGGTGGCGAGAGCGTCGGGCTCGATTTCGGCTCCTGCCGTGCCCCGGGGCGCGGCCCCACCGGCTCCCTTGTGCTCGGCAGGGCTGCCGTCCCGGGCGCCGGAACCGGCGGAGGACGCGTCACCCTCGGCCTCGGGGCCGTCCGCGGTGTCACCGGAACCCCGCTGCTCCCGCTCCTTCGAGGGCTTCGGCGTCTCGGCAGGCGGGGTACCCGGTCGCTCGACGGCGGGCGCTGCCGCCGACTTCCGCGCGGTGCCCGCCGATTCCGTCGCCTCGGATCCCTCGGCGGACGTGTCTTCCGCACCCGTCCCGCCGTCGTCCCGGCGCGAACTGGCGGTTGCCTTGCGGGAGCCGCCTTCGGTGGTGCTGCTGCCGGAGGCCGGCGTGCGGTCGGCGGCATCGCCGGTAACCGCCGTGTCATGGCCGGAAGGCATGTCCGAGTCCTCCGGGAGGCTCGCGGCGTCCGTCTTGTCGCGGTCCGCCTGGACGCCGGACGGCACCTTCGAAGAGCCGTTGCCCTCCGCGTCTCGCGCGGTGCCAGAGGCCGGTACTTCGTCGGTGGCGTCGCTGAATTCGGCCGTGTCGCGGCCGGCGGACGCGTCTGTGTCCTCCGGGGCGTTCGTCTTGTTGTCGTCCGCGTGAGCGGCGGAGGGCTCCTGCGGGGAGCCGTTGCCTTCCGCGTTTCGGGCGGTGTCGGAGGCCGGTACTTCGTCGGTGGCGTCGCTGAATTCGGCCGTGTCGCGGCCGGCGGACGCGTCTGTGTCCTCCGGGGC
>NZ_JBPQTX010000096.1:0-22702 GCF_051386555.1 Streptomyces sp. URMC 126 | reverse complement strand
CCCTCGTTCCCCCCGTGCTCCCCCGTTTCCCCCCGAGTCGTCCTAGGCCACGAGCTCGCCGAACGACTCCTCGACGCCACGGCCGGAGCCGATGGCCTCGTCCTCGCGCAGCCGGCGCAGCGAGCGCCAGATGCTGCTCTTGACCGTGCCGACGCTGATGTCCAGGATCTCCGCGATCTCCGGGTCCGTCCGGCCCTCGTAGTAGCGCAGGACCAGCATCGTCCGCTGGAGCTCGGGCAGCCGGGCGAGCGCCTGCCAGAGGACGGCGCGCAGCTCGGTGCCGCGCATCGCGTCCTGGTCGCCCGCCGTCTCCGGCAGCTCCTCGGTCGGGTACTCGTTGAGCTTGCGCCGGCGCCAGGCGCTGATGTGCAGGTTGGTCATGGTGCGGCGCAGGTAGCCGCCGACCGCCGCCTTGTCGGTGATGCGGTCCCAGGCGCGGTAGGTGGAGAACAGCGCGCTCTGGAGCAGGTCCTCGGCCTCGTAGCGGTCGCCGGTGAGGTGGTAGGCGGTCGCGTAGAGGGAGGCGCGGCGCTCCTGGACGTAGGCGGTGAACTCCGCCTCGGCCCGGGACGCCTTCGCCCGGGACGCGTCCTGGGCGAACGTCTCCGCCGGCTCCGGGGCGGCGTCGCGCGGCGCGGCCGGCTCGCCGTACACGGCGGCGTCGATGGCCGTCAGGTACACGCCCGGGGTGCGGCGTCCGGTGCCGCGGGCACACCCCCGTACCCCCGCGGCACCGGACTTCTCGGAGCTCCGCCCGGCGTCGTGAAGGCGCGTGCGAACTGCGCTGGTGGTGGTGCTGTGCAGTGTGTTCATGTCGCGCCCCCCGTCGGTGGAGCCAGCTGGGTCCGGTGTGGTTTCCGGACTGCTTCTCGCCCGGTGACCACCAGCTTGGTCGGCCAGTTTCATGGCGTTGTCCGCCGACTGTCACAGCCGTGCAACAGCGGGCGGGCCCGCCGTGACGGACTCCCGGACGACCGCGGCGCGGGGGCGGCGGCGGGCCGCGGGAGCGGAAGTCGAACTACCGCCCTGCGGTAGGCCAGAATGACCACCGTGCCTTTCCTGTTGCTGATCGAGGACGACGACGCCATCCGTACGGCCCTTGAGTTCTCCCTGTCCCGCCAGGGTCACCGCGTGGTGACGGCGGCGTCCGGCGAGGACGGCCTGAAGATGCTGCGCGAGCAACGGCCGGACCTGATCGTGCTGGACGTGATGCTGCCCGGTATCGACGGCTTCGAGGTCTGCCGCCGCATCCGCCGCACCGATCAGCTGCCGATCATCCTGCTCACGGCCCGGAACGACGACATCGACGTGGTGGTCGGCCTGGAGTCGGGCGCCGACGACTACGTGGTCAAACCGGTGCAGGGCCGGGTGCTGGACGCCCGGATCCGCGCGGTGCTGCGCCGGGGCGAGCGGGAGTCGAACGACTCGGCCACGTTCGGCTCGCTGGTGATCGACCGCTCGGCGATGACGGTCACCAAGAACGGGGAGGACCTCCAGCTCACCCCGACCGAGCTGCGGCTGCTGCTGGAGCTCAGCCGCCGCCCGGGCCAGGCCCTCTCCCGCCAGCAGCTGCTGCGGCTGGTCTGGGAGCACGACTACCTCGGCGACTCGCGGCTGGTGGACGCCTGTGTGCAGCGGCTGCGCGCCAAGGTCGAGGACGTGCCGTCCTCCCCCACCCTCATCCGTACGGTCCGCGGGGTCGGCTACCGCCTTGACTCACCGCAGTGACCCGGCGGGCCCCGGCACGCCGGGCCCCCGGACCCCCACAGACACCGACAGAGAGAACCCAGTGACGGAAGAGACCGGCCGGGGCCGGGCCGCCGGAAGCCTGATGCGGATCAGCATGCGGTGGATCAGCCTGCGGCTGCGGCTGATGCTGGTCTTCGCCCTGGTGGCGCTGGCGGCGGCGGTGTCCGCGTCGGCCATCGCCTACTGGCTGAACCGCGACGCGGTCCTCACGCGTACCCAGAACGCGGCGCTGGACGACTTCCGCAAGTCGCTTCAGGACAACACCGGCTCGCTCCCGGTGACGCCGACCTGTCCCGAACTCCAGGACGCCGCCGACCGGATGGCCGGGACCTCGCAGAAGTACGCCGTCCTGCTGATCGGCAAGGTCAAGGGCGGCGGCAACTGCGCGGCGCCTTCCGACCGCGACCTGTTCACCCTGGAGACGGTGCCGAAGACGCTGGTCACCGCGGTCAACCGGGAACGCAGGGTCGACGAGTCGAACCCGTACCCGTACCACCTGTACTGGCAGCGGATCACGCTCGACGGCAAGCCCTACCTGGTGGGCGGCGCCAAGGTGATCGGCGGCGGCCCCACCGGCTACCTGCTGAAGTCGCTGGAGAACGAGCGCGCGGACCTCAACTCGCTCGCCTGGTCGCTGGGGATCGCCACCGGCCTGGCCCTGATCGGCTCGGCGCTGCTCGCGCAGGCGGCGGCCTCGACGGTGCTGCGGCCGGTGCAGCGGCTCGGCGAGGCGGCGAGCCGGCTGGGCGAGGGCAAGCTGGACACCCGCCTCCAGGTCTCGGGCACGGACGAGCTGGCGGAGCTGTCGCGGACCTTCAACCGGGCCGCGGCGTCCCTGGAGAAGCGGGTCGAGGAACTCAGCGCCCGCGAGGCGGCCAGCCGGCGGTTCGTCGCCGACATGTCGCACGAGCTGCGCACCCCGCTGACCGCCATCACGGCGGTGACCGAGGTGCTGGAGGACGAGGCGGACTCGCTCGACCCGATGATCGCGCCCGCGGTGCAGCTCGTGGTGAGCGAGACCCGGCGGCTGAACGACCTGGTGGAAAACCTGATGGAGGTCACCCGCTTCGACGCGGGCACGGCCCGGCTCGTCCTCGACGACGTGGACGTCGCCGACCAGGTCACCGCCTGCATCGACGCCCGCGCCTGGCTGGACGCCGTCGAGCTGGACGCGGAGCGCGGCATCATGGCGCGCCTCGACCCGCGCCGCCTGGACGTCATCCTGGCGAACCTGATCGGCAACGCGCTCAAGCACGGCGGCTCGCCGGTGCGGGTGCGGGTACGCCCGGTGGACCACGAGTTGATCATCGAGGTCCGCGACCACGGTCCCGGCATCCCCGAGGACGTGCTGCCGCACGTCTTCGACCGCTTCTACAAGGCCAGCGCCTCGCGGCCGCGCTCCGAGGGCAGCGGCCTCGGCCTGTCCATCGCACTGGAGAACGCCCACATCCACGGCGGGGAGATCACGGCCGCCAATTCGCCCGAGGGCGGCGCGGTCTTCACGCTGACGCTCCCTCGGGATGTGTCGGCGTCCGGGGACGGTGACGGCGAGGACGAGGGCGGCTCCGGGCCGGAGGGATCCGGTGGCAAGGGTTCCGGAGGCAAGGGCTCCGGCGGCAAGAGCTCCGGCGGTACGGGCAAGAACGGGCGCAAGGACATCAAGAAGGACGCGAAGAAGGACGCCAAGGACACGAAGGACGTCCGGAACGGTGACGGCGACGGCCGCGGCCCGGCTCAGGGGGGCACGAAGTGAGGCGCACAGCGCGGACGGCCGCGCTCACCGCCGTACTGTGCGCCCTCGCCGCAGGCTGCGGCATCCGCGGCACCGCCGTCCCCGTCGACGCGGGTAGCGCGCCCTCCCGGGCGTCCTGCCTCACCCGGCCCGGCCCGGCCACGCCCCCGCCGAACGGCCCGGCGCTCACCGTGCAGCTGCTGTGCGCCTCCCAGCTCACGCCCGTGGTCCGGCAGCACGCGGGCCCCGGGGCGGAGCGCCCCGTCGACATGGCGCGGGCGCTCCTGGACGAGCTCCGCCGGCAGCCCTCGTCCGCCGAGGAGGCCACGGGGCTCTCCACGGACGTTCCGCAGCGGCTCACCGTCAGCGGCCCGCGGCGGGACGACCCGGCCGGCACGCTCCGGCTGAGCACCCCGCCGGACGAGCTGCCGCAGCTCGGCCTGGCGCAGATCGTCTGCACGTTCGCGGGCACCGCGGCGGCCGAGAACCGGCGCTCGGTGCTGCTCGGCGGGCCCGGCGGGGAGGCGCCCCGAAGCTATGTGTGCACGGACGACATCCGCGCCCACCCGGAGAACCTTCAGGGCGACTGACGCTCCGGCTCGTGAGCCCGCGCCGGGACCGCGCGTCCGGCGGCCGGAACCGCGCGCCCCGCGCACCGCGTCCTGTGGGGCGTGCAGCGTCATGGTTACGGCGGTACGGCCGCCCTCCGACACCGCTACCGCGTCGCGGGCTGCGTCCTCCTCGCCGCCCACCTGGTCGTGGTGGGCTGGCTGGCCATGCGGCCGTTGACCGTTCCCTGGGTCTCCGCCGCGCATCTGGAGCCGTTCGCCACACTCCGGGCCGACCTGGCGCTCGGGCCCTGGGAGGCGACCCGGGCCATCGTCAAGGGACTGCTCCCCTTCGCGCCCCTAGGGGTGCTGCTGCCCTGGGCGGGCGGCCGGCTCGACGCGTCGCCGCTGGGCTCGCTGGCCCGGACGGTCTTCACCTCCGCCATGCTCTCCCTGGTCCTTCAGGTGGTCCGCGGCGGTGTGGTGGGCCAGGTGCTGGACCTGGACGCGCTGCTGCTCAACGTCACCGGGGTGACGGTCACACACCTGGCGGTGGTGCCCGCGGCCCGGGCCCGGCTGCGCCGGCGGGACCACCGCGACGAGCGCACGGCCACCGGCCGGAGCGCCGCCCGCCCTCCGCTGCCCCTCCTCCGTGAGGAGGGGGCGTCTCAGGGTCCGACCCCGACGATCCCCAGGGTCGGAGTCGCCCCCTGGAGTGACGCCCTGCCGGGCGCCCGGTCCTAGCGTGGAGTCATCGGGAGGCCGCTCCCGGTCCCGGGCCCGCCGCCCGGGTCGTCCGCTCCGACGCGAGGAGACTCCGCCATGTCCACCGCCCTCGTCCGCCCCCGTGACCACCGGATGATCGCCGGTGTCTGCGCGGGGCTCGCCCGCCGCTTCGGCACCACGCGCACCACGATGCGTGTGATCTTCCTGGTGTCCTGTCTGCTGCCCGGCCCCCAGTTCCTGGTCTACCTGGCGCTGTGGCTGCTGCTCCCGTCCGAGGGGGGCCGCCGCCCGGCCGAGTCCTGGTGACGGCCGTCCGCCGGACCCGAGCGGAGCACCGCCGGCACCGGGGGCCACGGCGCCGCCGGGAGCGGGGCGCCGCGCACGCGCCACCGGCCGCGCCCCCGAGCGGGGTGCGCGGCCGGTGTCCGGAGATCCGGTGCGTGGAAGTGTGCCGCCTGCCGGGTGCGGAGCTCAGTGACCGGTCAGGTTGGGGGTCGACAGGCCCTTCGGCAGGGCGCCGTCCGGCACGAGGCCCAGCAGACCGCCGTTGCCCTTGTTGTCGCCCGGCGCGCTCTGCGCCGCCGCGCTCTTCTCGGCCGCCTTGGGGAACACCGCGCGGTCCACGGCCGAGGCGGTGGCCTGCAGCGCGGAGGAGCCCAGCGCCCGGTTGGCGGCGCTGATCACGGGTCCGCCCGGGAGCATCGGCGCGAGATCCTCGATGGGCAGCTGCCTGCTGGTGCCGGCGGCCAGGTTGGTGACCCTCTCCAGGGGGCCCGTGGGAGCCGCGGCCGACGCGGTGCCCGCCGCGGTGACGGCGATGGCAGCGCCGAGGGCGGCGGCACCGATGGTCTTGATGGTTCCCTGCTTCATGTGAAATCTGTCCTCGTGACGGGGGAGGGTGATGTCCCGGAGGCTTTGCAACCTGTCACGAGAACGACCGGCCCGCACCGAATGACACGGCCGGGACGTTTGAATTCCCGGCCGTAGCAGTCGTATTCAGGGACGATTGACCGTCAGTCGTATTGCCTGCGAGTTCACGGCACCGACGGTTTCCGTCGTTCCTAGCGGAACAGCCACTCCGACTTGAGCTCGGCGTATCCGGGCTTGATCACGTCGTTGATCATGGCGAGGCGCTCGTCGAAGGGAATGAAGGCGGACTTCATCGCATTGACGGTGAACCACTGCATGTCGTCGAGCGTGTAACCGAAGGCCTTGACCAGGTGCTCGAATTCGCGGCTCATGCTCGTTCCGCTCATCAGACGATTGTCGGTGTTCACCGTCGCCCGGAAATGCAGCTTGCGGAGCAGGCCGATCGGGTGCTCCTCGTACGAGGTGGCCGCCGCCGTCTGGAGGTTGGAGGTGGGGCACATCTCCAGGGGGATGCGCTTGTCCCGGACGTAGGAGGCGAGACGGCCGAGCTTGACCGTGCCGTCCTCGGCGATCTCGATGTCGTCGATGATCCGCACACCGTGGCCGAGCCGGTCCGCGCCGCACCACTGCAGGGCCTGCCAGATCGAGGGGAGGCCGAACGCCTCACCGGCGTGGATCGTGAAGTGGTTGTTCTCGCGCTTGAGGTACTCGAAGGCGTCGAGGTGGCGGGTGGGAGGGAAGCCCGCCTCGGCGCCCGCGATGTCGAAGCCGACGACGCCCGAGTCGCGGTAGCGGTTGGCGAGTTCGGCGATCTCCAGGGCGCGGGCGGCGTGCCGCATGGCGGTCAGCAGGGCGCCGACGCGGATGCGGTGGCCCGCCTCCTTGGCGCGCCGCTCGCCCTCGCGGAAGCCCTCGTTGACGGCCTCGACGACCTCTTCGAGGGTGAGTCCGGCCTCCAGGTGCTGCTCGGGGGCGTACCGGATCTCGGCGTAGACGACGCCGTCGGCGGCGAGGTCCTCGGCGCACTCGGCGGCCACCCGGACCAAGGCCTCGCGGGTCTGCATGACGGCGCAGGTGTGGGCGAAGGTCTCCAGGTAGCGCTCCAGCGACCCGGAGTCGGCGGCCTCGCGGAACCAGACGCCCAGCTTCTCGGGGTCGGTCTCGGGGAGGCGGTCGTATCCGGATTCCCGGGCCAGGTCGACGACCGTGGCGGGGCGCAGGCCGCCGTCCAGGTGGTCGTGGAGGAGCACCTTGGGGGCGCGGCGGATCTGTTCGGGGGTCGGGAGGGTGGTGGTGTCGCTCGTCATTTCGGCACTCTAGCCCCTACGCGCGTAGATGCACCCGAACGATACGGAACGGTGACCCGTCGGCGGGGTGGACACCACGCGCCGTTCTGCCATCGTTGTCTGCCATGGTTCAGCAAGCGCTGCCGCAACCCGATCCGCTGGGACCGGAAGGGTCACCACAGGGATCAGAAGAACCAGAGGGATCAGAGGGTCTCGCCGGGCCCGTGGGGCTGTTGAGGCGGAACCGGGGCCCACGGCGCCGGAAGCCCGCCGAGCCCACGCTGAGCAGGCCCTTCGGCGCGGGCCGGGCCGGAGAGGCCGTCAACGGAGTGGCCTTGCTGCTGCCCGGCGGACCGGCCATAGGGCGGCGGCGCCCGCCGTCCCGGATCCCGGCCGCCCAGGGCCGGCTGGCCCGCCGGCTCACCCGCGCGGGCGCCGGTGACGGCCTGGCCACCCACGTCGTCCGGTACCGCCACCGGGGCTGGAACGGCACGGCGGCGCATCCGGTGGAGGACGCGCTGTGGGCGGCGGACGAGGTGGTGCGGCGGTACGGCGACGTGCCGGTCTGCCTGGTCGGTACGGACCTGGGCGGCCGGGCGGCGCTGCGGGCGGCGGGCCACCCGGCCGTGACCTGCGCGGTGGCGATCGCCCTCTGGCTGCCCGGCCCGGAGGCCGTCCTCGACCCCGATCCGGTGCGGCAGCTGGCCGGCCGCCGGGTGCTGCTGGTGCACGGGACCAACGACGAGCGCACCGACCCCGACCTGTCCTACCGGCTCGCCGAACGGGCCAAGAAGATCAACCGGGAGGTGTGCCGGTTCGAAGTGCACTCGGACGGGCACGGGTTGCGGCAGCACCGCGCCGAAGTGCTGTCGCTGACCGCCGACTTCGTCCGGGGCTCCCTCTTCGGCCACCCCTGCGCCCGGCCGTTGGCCGACGCCTTGGCCGCCCCTCCCCCGCTGGGCCTGCGGATGCCGCTGGCGTGTGGGTTCGGGGAGACGCTGGGGCACTGACCTCAGCGGTGCAGCAGCAACCGGCCCCGGCGCGAGAGCAGGAAGCGCTTGAAGGCGGCCACCGGCGGGGTGTCGGGGTGGCCGTCGAGCCAGGCCACCCCGATCTCGCGGACGGCCCGCGGCGCGGTGACGGTCAGCTCGACGACGCCGGGGCGCGGCACGGCGGGCGGCGGCAGCAGGGCGACCCCGAGCCCGGCGGCGACCAGGCCGCGCAGGGTCTCGGGGTCCTCGCCCTCGAAGGCGATCTTCGGGGTGAACCCGGCCTCGGCGCAGAGGGCGTCGGTGATGCGGCGGAGCCCGTAGCCCGGTTCGAGGGTGACGAACAGCTCGGCGGACGCCTCGGCGAGGCGGATCCGCTTCCGGACGGCCAGCGGGTGGTCGTCGGGGACGACGAGCCGCAGCTTCTGCTCGTCGAGGCGGCGGGCGACCAGGTCGGGGGCGTCCGGCACGGGTGAGGTGAGGCAGAGGTCGAGGTCGCCGTCGCGGAGCCGCTCGATCATCGCCTCGCCGTAGTTCTGGACGAGTTGGAAGCGGACGCGGGGGTGGTCGGCCCGGAAGGCGCGGATGAGTTCGGGTACGGTCTCGGAGCCCATCGTGTGCAGGAAGCCGAACGCGACCTTGCCCGCGGCGGGGTCGGCGTCCGCCCGGACGGACTCGGCGGCGCGGTCCACCTCGCCGAGCGCCCGCTCGACCGTGGCGAGGAAGGTCCGGCCCGCGGCGGTGAGCGAGACGGTGCGGCCGTGCCGGGCGAACAGCGCGACGCCGAGGTCGTGTTCGAGCCGGGCCATGGAGCGGCTGAGCGTGGACTGCGGCATCCCCAGCCGCTGGGCGGCGCGGGTGACGTGCTCGTACCGGGCCACGGCGACGAACTGGGCGAGCCGCGGAGTGAGCGTCACCGCCCAGGAATCGGCCTCGACCTCGGCGCTCGGGGCAGGCGCCATGGGTGCCGTGGATGCCGTCGGGGTGACGGGCGTCAAGGACGCGCCAGTAACGAGGGTGTCTTTTCTGTTGCCGCCCGGTGACAGACGCCGCTCTGACCTGTGCTCATGCTTCACGGGATGGATTATGGCCATTCTGTGCATTGGACGCATCAAATGCAGCGTGCATACGGTTTGGCCATGCCTCCTGCCGATACCGGGGCATCCGCCGTCATCCTGCGCGCGGGTGCCTCTCCCTCGTCGTCCACTGACTCCCTCTCCTCCTCCGACGACTCCCGGATCGCGCCCGGCGACCCCGGCTACCGCCGGATGAGCTTCGCCCTCTTCGCGGCGGGCGTCGCCACGTTCGCGCTCCTCTACTCCACCCAGGCCCTGCTCCCGGCGGTCTCCGACGGCCTCGGCGTGACCCCGGACCAGGCCAGCTGGACGGTCTCCGGCGCGACGGCCGGCCTCGCCCTCGCCGTCGTCCCGCTCAGCGCGCTCTCCGAGCGGTTCGGCCGCCGGGCCATGATGACGGCCGCCCTGTGCGTCGCGGCGCTGCTGGGGCTGCTGGTGCCGTTCGCCCCGGACCTCGGCTGGCTGACCGGCCTGCGCGTGGCCCAGGGCGCGGCGCTGGCGGGCGTCCCGGCGTCGGCGATGGCGTACCTGGCGGAGGAGGTCCGTCCGCGGGCGCTGGTCGGCGCGGTCGGGCTGTTCGTGGCGGGCAACGCGATCGGCGGCATGTCCGGCCGCATCCTCGCCGGCTGGGTGGCCCAGGCGTGGGACTGGCGCGCGGGGCTGGCCTCGGTCGGCGTCCTGGCGGTGGTGTGCGCGGTGGTGTTCCGGCTGCTGATCCCCAAGGCCCGGCACTTCTCCCCCGGTTCGGTGGCACCGCGCGACCTGGCCCGTACGCTCGGCCGGCACCTCTCCGACCCGCTGCTCGTCCGGCTGTACCTGATCGGCGCGCTCTTCATGACCGTCTTCGGCGCGGTCTACACCGTCATCGGCTACCGGCTGGCCGCGGCCCCGTTCTCCCTGCCGCAGGGGCTCGTCGGCTCGGTCTTCCTCGTCTACCTGGTCGGTACGGTCTCGTCGGCCGCGGCCGGCAAGCTGGTCGGCCGGCTGGGCCGGCGCGGCGCTCTCTACCTGGCCATGGGGACGACGTCCCTGGGCCTGCTGCTGACCCTGACGTCCTCCCTGACGGCCGTCCTGCTCGGCCTCGTCCTGATCACCGCCGGCTTCTTCGCGGGCCACGCGGTCGCCTCGTCCTCCGTCAGCCGCACGGCGACGACGGGCCGCGCCCAGGCGTCCGCGCTCTACCAGACCGCCTACTACCTGGGCAGTTCGGTGGGCGGCACGGTCGGGGCGCTCGCCTTCCGCGCCGGGGGGTGGGACGGGGTGATCGTCCTCGGGCTCGGCGCGATGGTGGCGGCGGCGTCGATCACGCTGTACGCGACGCGCAAGGCGCTGCTGGAACGGCGAGTGGCCGCGCGTCGCCTGTCGGCCCGGGCCTGAGCCCCGACTTCCCCGAGCCCGAAGGGGCCGCTTTCCCGCCACCTGTCCTGGCGGGGGCGGCCCCTTCGTGTGGGGTGCCCCGGTCCCGCCCCTTCGCCGTTTCCCGGAGCTGCGCCCCAGGCCCCCAAACCGCGCTCCGCGCGGAGAAGGCGCTCCCAACGGGCTGGTCTTTCAGCCCGTCCGGCGTTTGAGGACGCGCGCCGCAGGCGCGCTCGGGGGCTCGGGGGCGCAGCCCCCGCGAGAAACGGGAAGGGGCGGGACAGGGGCACTCGAACGCTGCCGCGCTTACGCGACCCGCACCTGCACAGGGGCGGTGACGACGTCATGCACGGCGGGCACGGCACTCGTCGGCCTCCTGCGCTCCGTCGAGCCGGCGTTCCCCCAGGCCGGGCCGGACAGCGATCGCCCGTTCGCGTGAACCGCCGGACACGGCAACGGGGCCGGTGGCAAGCCACCGGCCCCGTTCACCCGTTCAAGGCGTCCGCGCGTCAGGCGATGCGGTCCAGCACGATCGGGTTCGGCGTGAAGTCCGTGCCGGACGGGGCGATCTCGACGCCGCCGTCCAGGGCCGCGAGGGCGTAGTCGAACTTCTCGGGGGTGTCCGTGTGCAGGGTCAGCAGCGGCTGGCCCGCCGTGACCGTGTCGCCCGGCTTGGCGTGCATCTCGATGCCGGCGCCGGCCTGCACCGGGTCCTCCTTGCGGGCGCGGCCCGCGCCGAGGCGCCAGGCGGAGACGCCGACGGCGTAGGCGTCGAGCTTCGTCAGGACGCCGGACGCGGTCGCGGTGACGACGTGCTGCTCGCGGGCGACCGGGAGGGCCGCGTCCGGGTCGCCGCCCTGGGCGATGATCATGCGGCGCCAGTGGTCCATGGCGGAGCCGTCGGCGAGGGCCTTGGCCGGGTCCGCGTCGGGCAGGCCGGCCGCCGCGAGCATCTCGCGGGCCAGGGCGAGGGTGAGCTCGACGACGTCGGCCGGGCCGCCGCCCGCCAGGACCTCGACGGACTCGCGGACCTCGAGGGCGTTGCCGGCGGTGAGGCCGAGCGGGGTCGACATGTCGGTGAGCAGGGCGACGGTCTTGACGCCGTGGTCGGTGCCGAGGCCGACCATCGTGGAGGCGAGCTCGCGCGCGTCCTCGATGTTCTTCATGAAGGCGCCGGAGCCGACCTTGACGTCCAGGACGAGCGAGCCCGTACCCTCGGCGATCTTCTTCGACATGATGGAGGAGGCGATCAGCGGGATGGCCTCGACGGTGCCCGTGACGTCGCGCAGCGCGTAGAGCTTCTTGTCGGCCGGGGCGAGCCCGTCGCCGGCCGCGCAGATGACGGAGCCGACGTTCCGCAGGACGTCCATCATCTCGTCGTTGGAGAGCAGCGCCCGCCAGCCGGGGATGGACTCCAGCTTGTCGAGGGTGCCGCCGGTGTGGCCGAGGCCGCGGCCGGAGAGCTGCGGGACGGCCGCGCCGCAGGCGGCGACCAGCGGGGCCAGCGGCAGCGTGATCTTGTCGCCGACGCCGCCGGTGGAGTGCTTGTCGGCGGTGGGCACGGGCAGCGAGGAGAAGTCCATGCGCTCGCCGGACTTGATCATCGCCGCCGTCCAGCGGGCGATCTCCGCACGGTCCATGCCGTTCAGCAGGATCGCCATGGCGAGCGCGGACATCTGCTCGTCGGCGACCTCGCCGCGCGTGTAGGCGTCGATCATCCAGTCGATCTGCTCGTCGGTCAGACGACCGCGGTCGCGCTTGGCGCGGATGACGGAAATGGCGTCCATCAGCACATTTTCCTTAAGTTCGTGCGTCCTCAGGTCTTCCCGGGGCCGGAAAGTGACCCGGACGGGCTGACACGTCAGCCCGTCCGGCGCTTGAGGACATCTTCAACGATCGAGGTCGGCGGGCCCAAACGCGTCCGGCAGGAGTTCGGCCAGCGGGCGGATCCCCGAGGCCGTGTCCACGGCGAGCTCCGGGCCGCCGTGCTCCCACAGGAGCTGGCGGCAGCGGCCGCACGGCATCAGAACGTCGCCGTTGCGGTCGCAGCAGGTGAAGGCGGTCAGCTTGCCGCCGCCGGAGGAGACGAGGGCGGAGATCAGGCCGCACTCGGCGCAGAGGGCGACACCGTAGGCGGCGTTCTCCACGTTGCAGCCGGTGACCACCCGGCCGTCGTCGACGACGGCCGCGGCACCGACGGGGAAGCCGGAGTACGGGGCGTAGGCCCGGGACATGGCGTCCCGGGCCTGCGCGCGCAGATCCTCCCAGAGAGCGGGAGAGGTCACTTTCCTTGACCCTTTCGGTAGGGCTTGCCGTCCGCCTTGGGCATCCGGAGCCGTTGCGAGAACAGCGACAGCACCAGCAGCGTGACCACGTACGGCGTGGCGTCCACGAACTCCAGCGGCACGGTGTCCGTCAGGGCGAACCAGACGAACAGCGCCACGGCGACGACCGCGGCGACACCGGCCGCCTTGACCTTGCCGCCCTTGAAGCGCCAGGCCGCGAAGCCCACCAGCAGCACGGCGATCAGCAGCAGCAGCGCGTGGACGGTGGGACCGCCGGAGCGCAGCTGGAGGCTGTCCATGAAGCCGAACAGGCCGGCGCTCATGGCCACGCCGCCCGGCCGCCAGTTGCCGGAGATCATCGTGGCGAGACCGATGTAGCCGCGGCCGCCGGTCTGGCCGTCGGAGTACATGTGGGTGCCGATGGCGAGGAACGCGCCGCCGAGGCCGGCGAGGGCGCCGGAGACGACGACCGCCGCGTACTTGTAGGTGTAGACGTTGACGCCGAGCGACTCGGCGGCCACCGGGCTCTCGCCGCAGGAGCGCAGGCGCAGACCGAAGGCCGAGCGCCAGAGCACGAAGAACGTGCCGACGAAGAGCAGCGCGGCGACGATCGTCAGCCAGGACACCTCGGAGACGAAGCCGCGCACGATGCCGGCGAGGTCCGAGACGAGGAACCAGTGGTGCTTCTCCACGTCGCGCAGCCAGTCGGCGAGACCGGGGATGGAGAAGTTGCCCATGTTCTCCATGACGGGCGACTGCTTGTCGTTACCGCCGTGCTGCTGGGCGTCGCTGCCCTCGGCGCCGAACCACAGCTTGGCGAAGTACTGGGTGATGCCCAGGGCCAGGATGTTCATGGCCACACCGGAGATGATGTGGTCCACGTTGAAGGTGACGGTGGCGATCGCGTGCAGCAGGCCGCCGAGCGCGCCGCCGACGACGCCGGCCACGGCCGCGACCCAGGGGCCGTGCTGCCAGCCCATCCAGCCGGCCGAGAAGGCGCCGAGCATCATCATGCCTTCGAGGCCGATGTTGACGACGCCCGCCCGCTCGGACCAGAGGCCGCCGAGGCCCGCGAGGCCGATCGGCACCGCGGCCGCGAGGGCCGAGCCGAACTGGCCGGAGCCGGTCAGGTCGTTGGCGTCGGTGATCGCGCGCAGGGCGGAGAGCAGGATCAGCGCGCCCGCGACGATCAGCATGATGACGGGGTAGGAGAGCTTCCGCTTTCCGCCGTCGCCCTTGTTCTTCCCGCTCAGCCGGTCGGCGAGCCCGGAGGTGAAGGTGGTACTCACGCGGAAACCTCCGCCTTGTCGCTCTTGCGGGCCTGGGCGGCGAGCTCCTCGCCGACCTTGCGCTGCTGGGTCTTGAGGCCGTAGCGCCGCACGATCTCGTAGGCGATGACGACGCAGAGGACGATGACGCCCTGGATCACGCCGACGATCTCCTGGGCGTAGCCCTCGAACTCGAGCTGCGTGCCGGTGCGGTCCAGGAAGCCCCAGAGCAGGGCGCCGAGCGCCATGCCGATGGGGTGGTTCCGGCCGAGCAGGGCGATGGCGATACCGGTGAAGCCGATGCCCGTGGGGAAGTCGGTGCCGTAGTTGTACGAGACGCCGAGCAGGGTCGGCATGCCGACGAGGCCGGCGACGGCGCCGGAGAGCAGCATCGAGGTGACGATCATGCGCTTGACGCTGACGCCGCTGGCCTGGGCGGCCGACTCGGACTGGCCGACGGTGCGCAGGTCGAAGCCGAAGCGGGTGCGGCCCAGGATGAACCAGTAGGCCAGGCCCGCGACAGCGGCGACGATCACGAAGCCGAGGATGGGCTTCGGCGTCGTCGGGATCTCGAAGAAGTGCGACGAGTCCGGCAGGTAGGGCGTGTGGATCAGGTTGCCCTCCTTCTTCGCCAGCCGGCCGTCCTGGAGGAAGTAGCCGATCACCGAGGCGCCGATGGCGTTCAGCATGATCGTGCTGATCACCTCGTTGACGCCGCGGGTGGTCTTCAGCAGACCCGCGATGCCCGCCCAGACCGCGCCGACCGCCATCGCCACGATGATGACGATCGGGATCTGGATGATGCCGGGCAGCGTGAGCGCGCCACCGACGACGGCGGCGAAGAAGGCCGCGATGCGGTACTGGCCGTCGACGCCGATGTTGAAGAGGTTCATCCGGAAGCCGATGGCGACGGCCAGCGCGGACAGGTAGTACGGGGTGGCCTTGTTGATGATCCAGACCTGGCTGTCGCTCTTCGAGCCGAAGTCCGCCATCACCTGGTAGGCGTGGAACGGGTCCTTGCCGGTGGCCGCGATGATGATCGAGGTGATCGCCACGGCGGCCACGATCGCCAGCAGGGGCGCGGCGAGCCCCAGGATGATCTTGTTCTTGTCGAACTTCCTCACTTGGAGTCGCCTCCTTCCGCGCCGGCGCTGTCGCTGTTGTCGTTGTCGTTGTCGTTCTCGGGGTTCTCGTCGTGCTCGAGGTGCCCGGTCGCGGCGCCGGTCATGGCCGAGCCCAACTCCTCCGGGGTGATGGTGGCGGGGTCCGCGTCGGCGACCAGGCGGCCGCGGAACATCACCCGCAGGGTGTCGGAGAGCCCGATGAGCTCGTCCAGGTCGGCAGAGATGAGCAGCACCGCGAGTCCCTCGCGGCGCGCCTCGCGGATCTGGTCCCAGATCTGCGCCTGCGCGCCGACGTCCACACCGCGGGTGGGGTGGGCGGCGATGAGCAGCTTCGGCTGGTGGCTCATCTCGCGGCCGACGATCAGCTTCTGCTGGTTGCCGCCGGAGAGCGAGGCCGCGGTGACCTCGATGCCGGGCGTACGCACGTCGAACTCGCGGACGATGCGCTCGGTGTCGGCCCGGGCGGCCCTGTTGTCCAGGAGGGCGCCCTTGCTGTTGGGCTTCTCCGTGACGTGGCCGAGGATGCGGTTCTCCCACAGGGGGGCTTCCAGCAGCAGGCCGTGGCGGTGCCGGTCCTCGGGGATGTAGCCGATGCCGCCCTCACGCCGCTTGCGGGTCGGCGCGTGGGTGATCTCGGTGCCGTCGAGGGTGACGGTGCCGCGGTCCGGGTCGCGCATGCCCATGATGGCCTCGACCAGCTCCGCCTGGCCGTTGCCCTCCACGCCCGCGAGGCCGAGGACCTCACCCTTGTGGATGGTGAAGCCGATGCCGTCGAGGACGGTCCGGACGACGCCGTCGGAGTCGGTGGCCGACAGGTGCAGGCCGTCGACGGTGAGCATCGGCGTGTCGGTGACCGTGGACTCGCGGGTCTCCGGCGAGGGCAGCTCCTCGCCGACCATCAGCTCGGCGAGCTGCTTAGGCGTGGTCTCGCTGGGGATCGCGGTGCCGACGGTGGTGCCGCGGCGGATGACGGTGATGTCGTCCGCGACGGAGAGCACCTCGCCGAGCTTGTGGGAGATGAAGATGACCGTCAGGCCCTCGGCCTTGAGCTCGCGCAGGTTGTCGAAGAGCGCGTCGACCTCCTGCGGGACCAGGACGGCGGTCGGCTCGTCGAGGATCAGCGTGCGGGCGCCCCGGTAGAGGACCTTGAGGATCTCCACGCGCTGGCGGTCGGCGACGCCGAGGTCCTCGACGAGGACGTCGGGGCGGACGCCGAGGCCGTACGCGTCGGAGATCTCCTTGATCTTCTTACGGGCCTTGCCGCCGATGCCGTGGAGCTTCTCGGCGCCGAGGACGACGTTCTCCAGGACGGTCAGGTTGTCGGCGAGCATGAAGTGCTGGTGCACCATGCCGATGCCGCGCGCGATGGCGTCGGCCGGGCTGTGCAGGCTGACCTGCTCGCCGTCGAGGGTGATGGTGCCCTCGTCCGGCTTCTGCATGCCGTAGAGGATCTTCATCAGGGTGGACTTGCCGGCGCCGTTCTCGCCGCAGAGGGCGTGGACGGTGCCGCGGCGGACCGTGAGGCAGATGTCGTGGTTGGCCACGACACCGGGGAACCGCTTGGTGATGCCTTGCAGTTCCACGGCGGGCGCGGTGCCGCTGCTGGACTCTTTGCTGGACGCTTTGATGGCGCACTCTCCTCGGGGAAAGGGAGCGGGGGTGACACCGGGATGTCCACCGGGTGGGGGCGCGGTGGAGAGCTCCGGACGGGCGGTGGCGACGCTACACGCTCACAACAGCACGCTACGCGCGTAGCGTTGGCGCGTATGTGCGGGCCCGGCGAGGGTGTTCCCCCCGCCGGGCCCGGTCAGCCGGGGCGGCCGGCCGGAGCCGGCCGTGGGTTACGGCTTGTCCTTGACCTTGACCTGGCCGTCCGCGATCTTCTTCTTCGCGGCCTCGACCTTGTCCTTGATGTCGTCGATGAAGCCGCCCGAGGTCACCAGCGAGACGCCGCCGTCCTTGAGCAGGTAGGTCTTCGGGCCGGTCAGCGGCTTGCCGTCCTTGACGCTCTTGACCAGGTCGAACACGGCCACGTCCACGTTCTTCACCACGGAGGTGAGGATGTGGTCCTTGTACTTGGCCAGGCCCGGGAGCTGGTACTGGTCGGAGTCGACGCCGATCGCCCAGGCGTCCTTCTGGCCCGCGACGGCCTCGATGGAGCCGTTGCCGGAGAGGCCGGCCGCGGTGTAGATCACGTCGATGCCCGAGTCGAGCATGCCCTTGGCCTTGTCCTTGGCGGCCGCCGGGTCGTTGAAGCCCTTGTCGTTGTTCGGGTACAGGTACTGCGAGGTCACCTGCGCCTTGGGGTCGGTCTCCTTGACGCCCTGCTCGAAGCCCGCCTGAAACTTCTGGATGAGGGCGTTGTTGACACCGCCGATGAAGCCGACCTTGTGGGTCTTGGACTTCAGGGCGGCGGCAACGCCGGCGAGGTAGGAACCCTCGTGCTCACCGAAGGTGATGCTCTCGACATTCTTGCCCTGGGCAACCGAGTCCACCACGGCGAAGGTGGTGTCGGGGTGGTCCTTGGCGACCTTCTCGATCGACTTCTGGTAGTTGAAGCCGACGCCGATGACGGGGTTGTACCCGGCCTCGGCCAGCGAGTTCAGCCGCTGCTCGCGCTCGGCCTCCGTCTCGCCGTTCTTCGCCGTCATCAGGCGGCTCTTGACGCCCAGCTCCTTCTCGGCCTTGTCGGCGCCGCGGGCGGCGGACTCGTTGAAGGAGTGGTCGTCACGGCCGCCGACGTCGAAGGCGAGACCGAGACCCTTTTCCTTGCTGCCGCCCGACTCGGTCGAGGACTCGCCACAGGCGGTGAGGGTGAATGCGAGAGCCGCGGTGGCAATGCCCGCGACAGTGATCGTGGATACCCGGCGCACGAGGGCCCCTTCACTCGAAGCGCCTCCATTGGCGCTGGTTCGGAGGGATCGTAACGCGCGTAGATGGCCTGAAAAGGGCTAGTCCCAAGCCGTTATCGGATCGTCGCGAACCGAACTCGACCGCCAAACCTACATTTGGTTGCGATCAAGCAATGCGGCGGCCGTGAACAGCTCCACTCCGACCTGGATGGCCCCCTCGTCGACGTCGAAGTCGCCGCGGTGCAGATCGCGGCGTGTCGTGTCACCCACCGGGCGGACGCCCAACCGGGCCATCGCCCCGGGCACCCGCTCCAGGTACCACGAGAAGTCTTCCCCGCCGAGGCTCTGCTCGGTGTCCTCCACCGCGTCCGCCCCGCGCCGCGCCGCCATGGCCCGGCCGAGCAGACCGGCGATCTCCCCGTCGTTGACCACCGGGGGGACGCCCCGGATGTAGGTGATCTGCGACTTGGCGCGGTGCATCGTGGCCACCTCGTCCACCGCGGCGTGCACCAGGTCGGGGGCGTCCCGCCAGGCCTCGATGTCCAGGCAGCGGACGGTGCCGGAGAGCTCGGCGCGCTGCGGGATCACATTGGCCGCGTGCCCGGCCTCCAGCCGTCCCCAGGTGACGGCGAGGCCCGACCGGGTGTCGATCCGCCGGGAGAGCAGGGCCGGCACCTCGGTGGCCACCTTGGCCGCGGCGGTCACCAGGTCCGTCGTCAGGTGGGGGCGGGCCGTGTGGCCGCCGGGACCGTCGAGCGCGACCTCCAGCTTGTCGCAGGCGGAGGTGATGGGCCCGGTCCGCAGGCCGATCCGCCCGACCTCGACCTTGGGGTCGCAGTGCACCGCCACGATCCGCCCCACGCCCTCCAGCGCGCCGCTCTCGATCGCGTCGAGGGCACCGCCGGGCAGCACCTCCTCGGAGGGCTGGAAGATCAGCCGGACGGGGTGCGGCAGCAGCCCCTGCTCGGCCAGCGCGGCGAGGACCAGGCCGGTGCCGAGGACGACGGTGGTGTGCACGTCGTGCCCGCAGGCGTGGGCCGCGCCCTGGACGGTGGACCGGTAGGGGACCTGCTTGGTGTCCGGGATCGGGAGCGCGTCGAGATCGGCCCGGAAGGCCAGCACCGGCCGGCGCGCGGCGCCCGGCCGGGACCGCCCGATGTCGCAGATCAGCCCGGTGCCGGAGTCCAGCGTCCGGGGACGGAGCCCGGCCTTCTCCAGTCTGGCCCTGACCGCCGCGGTGGTGCGGAACTCGCGGTGACCCAGCTCGGGGTGCATGTGCAAGTCCCGGCGGAAGGCGATGAGTTCGGCGCGCAGGTCGGCCGGAAGACGGCCGGGCAGCGCGCCGGCCAGGTCGCCTTCGAGGTCGTCGGCAGAGGTTTCGGGTGCGGCTTCGCAGGGCATCAGGTGATTCACCCTTTGAAGAGTAGAGCCCTGCACGGGGCAACTGCCCTCCGATCATGAAAAGTTCAGCCGCATGGATGGGTCGGCAGGGGGGTATGACCCGTATTTACGGCGTACCTTTACGAGACACCGTCAGGTGGTGCTCGCCTGGACGGACATTCGCGGTAGGCGGCGCGCATCGCGGGCGCTGCCGGTGACCCGTGCGAGGAATCCCTCGGCGCGCGGCGAGGCGTGGGCGGTGAGCCAGCCGGGGTCGACGTCGCAGACGGCGACGGTCACCCCGGTGCCGGCGAGCGCGAGCGGCAGCGTGTGCACGACGGTGGACGGGAAGCTCAGCACCGTACGCCCTATGGGCCCGCGCCGGGCGATCAGTTCGAGGGGCAGTTCGGGGCGCACCACCTCCAGGCCGAGCCGCCCGGATATGAGGCGCAGCTTGTCGGTGTTCTCACGGCGGTGCGCGAAGTACCGGGTGGCGTGGTGCTCCCCGGCCAGCGCGGCCACGGCTTCCAGGTAACGCTCCGCCTCCACGACCCCCGTCTCGACCAGGGAGGTACCGACGAGGTCCGTGCTCCGGGTCAGGCGCGGCGGGCCGAACGCCGCGCGGGTCCAGGCGAAGGTGTTCGCCGTGACGGAGACTCCCGGGGGCGGTTCGACCGGCATGGAGGTGAACAACTCCACACTTCGGCGGTTGTTCGGAGTGAGCATCCGGCGCGCCGAAGCGGATACCGGCGCGAAGACGATGTCACGCGCTCCCCAGCCGCCGCGTCCGCCCCGGTGGCGGTGCCAGCGTACGAACCGTTCGCCGCGCGCGAGTTGACCGACGAACTCCATGGTGGCGGTGCCGTCGTCGACCACCACCAGCTCGCGGGCCCGGGTGAGGGTGAGCAGCAGCTGCACGTACCGGGAGAACGGATCGCCGATGACGACGCGGCGGGCGGCGCGCAGCGGCCCGGCCAGCCCGCCGACGGTCTGCACCGGCGCCCCGGCCCCGCCGCGCGCCTCCTCCCAGCGCAGCCGGTACCCCTGCGCACGGGCCAGCTCGGCCATCCGGCGGAGCTGGCCGCGGGTCATGGGGTCGTGCGGGGCGAGGACGACGATGACGGTGTCGCCGGTGGCCGGGTGGGAGGTGATGGTGTTCGGCTCTGTCGGTGGCAGGCGGAGGCCCGCGGTGTGGCGGTCCGTCTGGCGGGGGACGCCGGCGCGCAGGGGGGCGGCTGCCGGGGGCGGAGGGGACGCGGGCGGCGCGGTCGCGCGGGTGTGCGCCCACTCCAGGACGTTGAGCAGTTGGACGGGGCTTTCCACGAAGGCCAGGGTCCCGGCCGGGCCGGGGTCCGGTCCGGTGGCGGAGTCCCCGGGACGGCGGGGGCTCTCCGGGACCGCCGGGCCGCCGGTGGGTTCGGTCATCGGCCGGCGCCCGTCAGACGGCGGCCGGTGCGCGGTCACCGGTCCGGTCGGTCCCGCCCGTCCGGCTGCTTTCGTCGGCGCGGCCGGTTCCGTCGGCCCGTTCCCCCGCCTCGGCGACGACGCCCGGCACCCGGCGAAGCTTGCGCATCGGGGCCAGTTCGCTCTCGTACACCCGCTTCACGCCGTCGCCCAGGGACTCCTCGACCACCCGGATGTCGCGCACCAGCCGCTGCAGGCCGCCGGGTTCGACGGAGGCGGCCTGGTCGGAGCCCCACATCGCGCGGTCGAGGGTGATGTGCCGCTCGACGAAGGAGGCGCCGAGGGCGACGGCGGCCAGCGTGGTCTGGAGACCGGTCTCGTGGCCGGAGTAGCCGATGGGGACGTTGGGGTACTCGGCCTGGAGGGTGTGGATGACGCGCAGATTGAGCTCGGCGGCCCGGGCCGGGTAGGTGGAAGTGGCGTGGCAGAGCACGATGTTCTCGCTGCCCAGCACCTCGACGGCGTGCCGGATCTGCTTGGGCGTGGACATCCCGGTGGACAGCACGATCGTGCGGCCGGTGGCCCGCAAGGTGCGCAGGAGCTCGTCGTCGGTGAGCGAGGCGGAGGCGACCTTGTGGGCCGGGAGGTCGAACTTCTCCAGGAAGGCGACGGACTCCACGTCCCACGGCGACGCGAACCACGCGATCCCGCGGGCCCGGCAGTGCTCGTCGATGCTGCGGTATTCGTCCTCCCCGAACTCCACCCGGTGGCGGTAGTCGATGTACGTCATCCGGCCCCACGGCGTGTCCCGTTCGAGTTCCCATTGGCTGCGCGGAGTGCAGACCTCCGGGGTCCTCTTCTGGAACTTGACCGCGTCACAGCCCGCGTCCGCCGCGGCGTCGACGAGGGCGAGCGCGGTACCGAGGTCGCCGTTGTGGTTGATGCCGATCTCACCGGTGATGTAGACGGGGTGGCCCGGTCCCACCGGGCGGTCGCCGAGGTGACGGACGCGGGCGGCGGTGCCGTGGGGGACGGCGGTGACGGTGGAGGTCATGGGAGCGGTTTCCTTCGTGTGGGGACGGTGGTGTGGGGGCCGCGCCCGGGCGCGGGGTGTGCGGGCGGTGGGCCGGGGGTGTGTGTTCTGTGCTGTGCCGCTGGGGAGTCGCGGGAGCGAGTGGTCCGGACGTCGGGCCGGTGACCGCCGTGTCGTTCGCGCGCGGGCGATACGGGCGCTCGACGGGCCGTCCACGGGTCGACACGGCAGGAGAGGCATGGGGGCGTGGGATCAGAGCTCCGGCCCCAGGATCCGTCCCGCGATCTCGCGGACCGCTCCCGCGCCCCCGGGTGTATCGGTCACGGCGCGGGCCTCGGCCCGTACGGCGGGGTGGGCGTCCGCGACAGCCACGGGCCAGCCGACGAGGCGGAGGCAGGGCAGGTCGTTGACGTCGTTGCCGGCGTACAGCACGCGCTCGGGGGCGATGCCCTGTTCGGCACACCACTCCTTGAGCGCGGCGTCCTTGTGGTCCGTGCCGTGCACGACGGGCACCCGCAGCTTGCGGGCGCGGGCTGCGACGACACCGTTGACCTCGGTGGAGAGGATCAGCACCGCCAGCCCGGCGCGGCGCAGCGCGGCGACGCCGAGCCCGTCGCCGCGGTGCACGGCGACGAACTCGCGGCCGTCGGCGTCCACCAGGACCCGGTCGTCGGTCTGCGTGCCGTCGAAGTCGAGGACGACGGCGTCGATGTCGTCGCGCCCGGGGAAGCCGTCGGAAGTGCCGGTCGCCGGCCGGTGCGCGGGGATCGCGGGCGTCGCCTCGTCCAGGAGGGGCGCGAGGGCGCGGGCGCGCGCCAGGTCGGCGGGGTCGTCCACTTCCAGGACGCGCGCGGGGTCGGTACGGACGGGCTCGACGCGGCCGAAGAAGCGGTGCCGGGCGGTGCGGAACCCGTCGGCCCGCATGGCGTAGGCGGCTCCGGTCTCCAGCAGGTCCTGCGGCCGGTCCTGGCGGCGGGGGCGGTGGGACGCGTGGTGGTTGACGCCGAGGGCTCCGGTGAGTGGG
>NZ_JBPQTX010000095.1:0-23003 GCF_051386555.1 Streptomyces sp. URMC 126 | reverse complement strand
AGCCCCCACCGAACCGGCGACCGCCACCCAGGCACCCACCCCCCAAGCCGAGTGCCACACCAAAATCCACGGCTCCCACGCCACAGCGGACTGCTACAACGGCAACGCCACCCCCGACCGCGTCCAGCTGCACCTGCGCTGCGCCCACTGGTGGGACCCGGCCATGGACACGGCCCCCGTCGCCGTCGACCCCACCCGGCACGTCACGCTCTCCCAGCGCTGCTGGCTGCGCATACGGGAAGCATGGGTAAGTCACTCCGTCGGCTGAGCGTCCCGACCGTCCCGACCGCCCCGAGCGCCGCCGTCCCGCTTCCGCAGCACGTACGGATGCCGGCCCGCCTCCTCCGCCGCGGCCACCGCGTCCCCGGCCCGGATGGCCTCGACCAGCCGGCCGTGATCGGTCAGCGTCCGGGGCCGCGGCTCCGCGCCGACGTCGGTGCGCAGGAAGTCCCGTACGACGACGGCGAGATCGGCGTAGAGCGCGGCCAGTACCTCGTTGTGCGCGGCGGCGACGACAGCCGAGTGGAACGTCGCGTCGGCCTCGACGAACCGTTCCAGATCACCGGACCGCCACGCTTCCGCGCGCCGCACCAGCAAAAGGTCCAGCTGATCCAGGTCCGCGGCCGTACGCCGCTCCGCCGCCAGGGCCGCGGCCTTGGTCTCCAGGGCGCTGCGCAGTTCCGCCACGTGCAGCGGGTCGGCCCGGGCGAAGCGCCGGCCCATCACCCCGGCCAGCTCGCTGGTGGCGACGACGTAGGTGCCGGAGCCCTGCCGGATGGCGAGCAGCCCGTTGTGCGCGAGGGCGCGCACGGCCTCGCGCACGGTGTTGCGGGCGACGCCGAGCCGTTCGACGAGCTCGGGCTCGGTGGGGATGCGGGAGCCGACCGGCCACTCGCCGGTGGTGATCTGGGCCCGCAGCTGACTGATCACCTGGTCGACCAGGGGGGCCTTGTGGGGCGAGGTCAACGGCATGGCTCTCCATTCATCCCATGATTCTATGATTGCCTCTATGACAGGTGCACCAGGCAAGAAGCCCACGGCGGCCGCGGCCTCCGAGGGAACCTCCCACCGCATCGTGACAGGGGCCGCGCGGCGGACCGTATCGCCCTGGCCGCGGCGGTTCCTCGCGCTCGGCCTGGTGCTGGCGGCCCTCAACCTCCGGCCCGCCGTCACCAGTCTCGGCTCCCTCATGGAGGAGGTTCGCGACGGGCTCGGCATGAACGGCACCGTCGCCGGACTGCTCACCTCCATCCCGTCCCTCTGCTTCGCGGTCCTCGGCCCCGCCGCTCCCCGGCTGGCCCGCCGCCTGGGCCCGGCGACCGTCGTCTGCGCCGGGCTCGCGGCCATCGCCACGGGGCTGGCGCTGCGTCCGTTCGCGGGCGGCGTCGTGGGATTCCTGCTGCTCAGCGCGCTGGCACTGGCCGGTATCGCGGTGGGCAACGTGCTGATGCCGGTCGTGGTGAAGCGCTGGTTCCCGGACCGCGTCGGCCCGATGACCGGCCTGTACTCCATGGCCCTCACCGGCGGTGCGGCCGTCACCGCGGCGGGCACGGTGCCGCTGGCGGACGCGATGGGCGGCAGCTGGCGCCCGGGCCTCGCCGTCTGGGCCCTGCTCGCCCTCGCCGCCGGGCTGCTCTGGGCGGTCATCGCCCGCCGGCCGGGCGAACGTTCGGGGCGCGACGCGGCGGGGCGACCGCCGGCGGCCGGCGGTGGGAGCGAGAGCACCGCGCGGGAGGAAGGCGCGGAACGCGATGGCACACCCGCCGCACGAGCCTCCCGGAGCACCACGAGGCCCACCGAGGCGGTCGAGGGCGCCTCCCGTATCACCGGCAGCCCCACCGCCTGGGCGCTGGCGGTCTTCTTCGGCCTCCAGGCCACGGGCGCGTACATCACCATGGGCTGGATACCCCAGATCTTCCGCGACGCGGGCGTCTCGGCCTCGACCGCCGGGCTGCTGGCGGCCGTGACGATGCTGATGGGCGTGCCGTTCTCCTTCCTGCTGCCCCGCCTCGCGGCCCGGATGCGGAGCCAGGGACCCCTGGTCGTCGCCCTGGTCGCCTGCGGTCTGGTGGGGTACGCGGGTCTATGGCTCGCCCCGGCGGGCGGCTGCTGGGCCTGGGCGGTGCTGCTCGGCGTCGCCAACAGCTCGTTCCCGCTGGCTCTGACGATGATCGGAATGCGCGCGCGGACCGGCGGCGGGGTCGTGCGGCTCTCCGCCTTCGCCCAGAGCGTCGGGTACCTCATCTCCATTCCCGGGCCGCTGCTGGTGGGCCGGCTCTACCAGCAGACCGGCGGCTGGGACCTGCCGATCGCGCTGCTGGCGGCGTTGATGGTTCCGCAGGCCGTCGCCGGGGTGCTGGCCGGGCGGAACCGGAGCGTGGAGGACGAGCTCCGGCTCCGCTGATCCGTCGCCGCCGTTCCCGACGGCGGGTCGCGCCCGACCCCGGTGCCCGGCCGGGGGAGGGGGCTGCGACACTGGGTTCCATGCCCGTCCTCGAACCCAACCCCCAGAACGGTCAGAAGACGCTTCTGACCATCCTCGGCGCGATGCTCGGTATCACCATCGTCATCGGCATCATCGCGACCATCGCCGCCGGCTGATCACCGGCCGGCGGATCACCGACTGGTTGATTCCCGACCGGGGCCGACCCCCGGTCGGCCGACGCTTCCGGGGCGGCACATCCCGCCCTTTCCCTTTGCCTTCCCGCCGCTTCCTTCCGTCCCTTATGTCCTCTTCGCACCCTTAGGGCAACCGCCGGAGGTGGGGTTAACCCCCGTCCCCTAGGGGGTGTATCTCCGGGAAGAGTGGGTGGCTTTCCGGATGGGATATCAGGGGTCCGGCTCCGTAGATTCGTAGTGCGCCGCGACACGGTGGCGCACCGGACCCACGGAGGAGATCATGCTCGCCGGCAGGCACACCCGCACCCGAGGCGCCGCGCAGACCCGCCTGCCGTGGTGGGCCGCGGTGCTGCCCGCCCTGGCCTTCACCGCGCTCTTCGTCCTGCTGGCCGCCCCCGTTCCGGAGGCGTCGGCTGCCTCGGCGGCGGAGGGCGACCGGGCGGCGGCGCCGAGCCCCGTCGCGCAGGTCGTCCGCCTCGCGCGGGACACCCTGGTGCACTGGATACCGTGAAGCGTTACCCCGAGGAGGGCAAGCCTCCCAACACCCCGCGCCTCACGGCCGGTTTCATGCGAAGCTGGACGGCATGAGCGCCGACATCACCCGCAGGATCGTCCTCTTCCGCCACGCCAAGGCCGAATGGTCCGACGTCGACGACCACGAGCGACCGCTCGCCGACCGCGGGCGCAAGGACGCTCCCGTCGCGGGCCGCTGGCTCGCCGGTTCGGGCGTCGTCCCCGACCTGGCCCTGTGTTCGACGGCGGCCCGCACCCGCGAAACCTGGAAGCTCGCCGTCTCCGAGCTCCCCCAGCGCCCCCGGACGGTGTACGAGGAGCGGGTCTACGAAGCCTCGCTCGGTGAGCTGATCGCCCTGCTCAACGAGGTGTCGGACGAGGTGGGCGACCTCGTCGTCGTGGGGCACAACCCGGGCATCCACGGGCTGGCGGACGCCCTGTCGGGCGAGGCCGAGGGAGACCTGCTGGCCCGGATGAACCGCTCGGGGTTCCCCACGTCGGCCATCGCGGTGATCACCTTCACCGGTTCGTGGAAGAGCGTCGAGCACGGGGTCGGCCGACTGGTCGCCTTCTGGGCGCCGCACGCCTGACGAACCCCCGCGAGGGGTTCCGGACCGGCCGGCGGTGAGGCGGCAGGGCGAGTCGGCGGGGCAACGTGCGAGCGGTTGCCCACCGCCGTCGGCCCCCGCCGTCGGGCCCGCCCGGCCGAGCCGACGCCGCTGAGTGGGGGAGTGGGGAGCGAAGGATACGGACGGGTGACGCCTGCCCGAGCGTCACTCGTGCGTGTTCGCGGCCTCCACCTCTTCACGGGTGACGCCCAGCAGGTACAGCACGGTGTCCAGGAACGGCACGTTCACCGCCGTGTGCGCCGCCTCCCGCACCACCGGCTTGGCGTTGAAGGCCACGCCGAGTCCGGCCGCGTTGAGCATGTCGAGGTCGTTCGCGCCGTCGCCGATCGCCACGGTCTGGGCGAGCGGCACCCCGGCCTCGGCGGCGAACCGGCGCAGCAGCCGTGCCTTGCCCGCCCGGTCCACGATCTCGCCGGTGACCCGGCCGGTCAGCCGGCCGTCCACGATCTCCAGGGTGTTGGCCGAGGCGAAGTCCAGCCCCAGGCGCTCCCGCAGGTCGTCCGTGACCTGGGTGAACCCACCGGAGACCACGCCCACCTGGAAGCCCAGCCGCTTCAGGGTGCGGATCAGGGTCCGCGCGCCGGGCGTGAGACGCACTTCCGCGCGCACCTTGTCCACCACCGACTCGGGCAGCCCCTCCAGAAGCGCCACCCGGGCGTGCAACGACTGTTCGAAATCCAGCTCGCCGCGCATGGCCCGGGCGGTCACCTCGGCCACCTCGGCCTCACAGCCCGCGTGGGCCGCGAACAGCTCGATGACCTCGTCCTGGATCAGCGTCGAGTCGACGTCCATCACCACGAGCCGCTGCGCCCGCCGCTGCAAACCCGCCGCCACGACGGCCACGTCCACCCCGAGGCGCGCCGCCTCGATCGCCAGCGCGGTCCGGAGTTCCTCCGTCCCGGCGCCGGAGACCGCGAACTCGACGGCGGTCACCGGGTACTTGGCGAGGCGGAAAATACGGTCGATGTTGCCGCCGGTGCCGGTGATGCGGGCCGCGATGGCGGCCGTGGACTCCGCGGTGAGCGGGTGCCCCAGCACCGTGACGTGGGAACGGCCCGTCCCGCGCGGCCTGTTGTCGCCCCGACCGGAGATGATCTCCGTCTGAAGGTGCATGGACTCGGCCCAGCTGTGCACCGTCGCCCGCAGGGCGCCCTCGGCCGCGGGGCCTCCGGCGGGCGCCGTGACGAGCGCGCACAGGGTGATCCGGCCCCGGGTGACGACCTGTTCGATGTCCACGACGTCGACCGCGTAGGCGGCGAGGGTGTCGAAGAGGCCGGCGGTGATGCCCGGCCGGTCCTTCCCGAAGATCTTGACGAGGAGAGTGGGCACGTCGTCACCGGCGGCGGGGGTGACGGGAGGGGGCAACGGTGCGCTCATGGTCCTTCTACCGTATCCGGTGCCCCGGAGGCGGTCGCAGGGGGAGGCGGCCGGCGGGACGACTGTTCACCACCCGGCTACCGGCGCGGCGGCCGCCCGTCCGGCCCCGGCCATCCCCGGGGTGCCGGTGGCGGAGGAGGCGGCGGCGGGGGCGGGCTCCCGTACGGACGACGGGGACGCTCCGGCCCCTGCCCGGCCCGGGGGCCGCGCCCCCCACCGGGCCGCGCCCCGGAAGATGAGCCCGAAGACGGCCCGGAAGAGGGACCGGACGGAGGAGTACCGGGTGCGGTGGTGGACGAGGGATCGACCCCCGGCCCCGGCCTCTGCTTCGGACCAGGCCTCTGCTCCGGACCGGACCCCTGACCCGCCGGAGCGCCGGGCTCGCCCCCGGCCCGAGCGTCGGGCCGGGGACGCAGATAGGGGTTGGTCTCGTCTCGCGCCGGCCGGTACCCGGGCGACGGCCGGTGCGGCCCCGGCACGTCCCCCGGCACCCCGCCGAACCCGTCCCCCGGTCCGCGGCCGTACCCGGAAGCACCGGGACCGGAACCGGCACCGGAACCGGCCGGCTCCGGCGTCCACCCGGCGTCCGTGCCCCATCCCCTCCGCCCGTCCTCTCCTGCGTCCCCTTTCTCTCGTTTCTCTCGCCCCTCTCCTCCTCGCCCTCCCGTTCCCTTCGCCGCTTCCTCCCGCCGCGCATACGCCGAGGCCCCCCGCCCCGCGGCCCCCGTGGCGCAGGCGAGCAGCCCGCCGACCACCCCAGCCGTCAGGCCCCACGCCGCTCCCAGCACCACCGCGAGAATCACGTTCCCCCGCAGGTCGAGCCCGGCGCCCATAGCGTCGACACCGAGCACCGAGAGCCCCGCGTCCGCCGTCACCCGCGTCGCCAGGGCGAGCAGCGGCAACGCCACGGCCGTCACCGCGCCCAGCGCGAAGCCGCACCGGCCCGCGTACGCCACCGCGCCCCGCGCCCCCCGAGGCGTCCGGACCGCCGTCAGCACCCCGGCCAGGAGCATGGCCGTCGCGCAGGCGACCGGCAGCAGCCACACCCGCCCGTCGTACTCCGCCAGCCGGGCCACCGAGACCGGCCGGTCGGCGCCCCCGGCCAGCAGGTCGTCCAGCGGATCGGGGAGCACCTTCGTCAGGGATCCGGTGGCCCGGCCGTGCCAGGGCACGAAGAGGCCGAGGGGCAGCCCGAGCCACACCCCGTTCGGCGCTCCCAGGAGCGCGCCGCCCAGCACCCGCCGGGGATGGTCGTCACCGGCCGCCGCGACCAGCGCCGCGGCCCAGCCGGCGGCGACGGTCAGCACCAGGACGGCGCACAGCGCGGACGCCGCCGGCCGTACCGTCCGGTGCAGGGCCCCGGCTCCGCGTGGCAGCGGGGCCCTGCGCGCGGCGAGTACGGCGATCAGCAGCACGGCCGCCACCCAGACCGCGCCGCCCAGCAGGGAGGGCCCGGTCCGTACCGAGAAGCCGACGTCCGCCTTGGCCCGGGCGAGGTCGGCCAGCCGGTCGGCGAGACCGCCGCCGATGCCCCCGAGATCTCCGATGTCTCCTACGCCGGGAATCTCCAGCTTCGGTCCGTTCCTCGCCGCGTCACCGAGACCGAGACCTCCCCCCTGGAAGGTGAGGGTGGAGGAGCCGGCCCACGCCAGTCCGCCGAGCAGCAGCAGGAAGACGGCGGCCACCGCCCCCGCGCGGAGCGCGAGTTCGCCGCCGCCGACGGCCGGCCCCGCCGCCCGCAGCGACCGGGCGAACGTCCAGCCGAGCACCAGGGCGCCCACCAGACTCACCCCGAGGGGCATCAGCTCGATGGCGGTGTGCGCGTCGGCGCCCCGGATGCCGAACGCCTCCAGGGCCCCCGACGGCGCGACGGACCCGCCGACCGCGAGGACGGTCACCGCGGCCGTCATCGGCCCCAGCTCCCCGGCGGCGTCCGCGCCCAGGAGGTGCAGCCCCAGGGCCGCGGCCCCCGCCATGGCGAGGAAGGCCCAGCCCACTCCCGCCACCGCGAAGACGATCATGCGGATTCCCGGCGCCGGACGCCGTTCGCTGGTGATGGTCATCACGGCCCCCCGGTCCGTCCCCGCCCCGGCCCCCGGCCCCGGGGGCGAGTGACTCCCGCGCGGCCGTGGGTGATTACCACTCTCCGGTGGTGTTTCCGGCCCGTCAACGGCGCCCGGGAAGCGGGGGGCGCCCGTCCCCGACTTTCGATCGGGGGACTGTGCCTGAAATAGTTCCTCCCGATGTTCGCCATCCCTAGACTCCCTGTGCAGGGGGTACATCGGGGGACAAGTAGTGGGGCATGGAGTGCCTGAACTCGTACTGGAATTGAATGGACAGACCTGGACGCTCGATCCGTCCCGGTCGTACACCCTCGGACGCGATCCGCAGGGCGACATGGTGCTGGAGGACGCCAGGGTCTCGTGGCGGCACGCCATCGTCCGCTGGAACGGGCGCAGTTGGGTGCTCGAGGACCAGGGGAGCACCAACGGCACCTATGCGCAGGGGCAGCGGGTCCACCAGGTGGAGATCGGCCCCGGCTCGGTCGTCCACCTGGGCAACGCCACCGACGGCCCGCGACTGAGCGCCGCCGGTGCCGCCGCGCCGTCCGCCGGCGACCTGTACAGCGCGCAGACCGCGCTGGCGGCCCAGCCGGGCCACGTGGCGCCCGCGCCGCAGCAGCAGGCGCCGGGGATGTGGCAGCAGCCCCCGCAGGGCGGACCCCAGCAGTACCAGCAGCAGCCGCAGTACCAGCAGCCCCACGGCGGCTGGCAGCAGCCGCAGGCCGCCGCGCAGGCGCCGTGGCAGCAGCCCCAGCAGGCGCAGCAGCCCCAGCCCCACATCCCGCACCAGGCGTCCTCGCCGGAGCAGGGCCGCCCGGGCCAGGGCGCGGGGACCGGCGCTCCGCCCGTGCACGGCGACCGCAGCCCGACGACGTTCCACCAGCTGGCCCAGGGCCGGGTGATGCGCATCGGTCGTGCGCTGGAGAACGAGCTGGTCGTCGCCGACCTCCAGGTCTCCCGCTACCACGCCGAGTTCCGGGCCACCTCCGACGGCCGTTTCGAGATCGTCGACCTGGGCAGCCACAACGGCACCTACGTCAACGGTCAGCCGGTCCGGCAGCAGATCATCGGCCCCCAGGACATCGTCGGTGTCGGTCACTCGACGTTCCGGCTCGTCGGCGACCGGCTGGAGGAGTTCGTCGACACCGGCGACGTCTCCTTCTCGGCCCGCCACCTCACGGTCACGGTGGACGGCGGCAAGCAGATCCTCAAGGACGTCTCCTTCGGCGTCCCGGAGAAGTCGCTGATCGCCGTCATCGGCCCGTCGGGCTCCGGCAAGTCCACCCTGCTCAAGGCGCTGACCGGCTACCGGCCCGCCAACCAGGGTGACGTCCTCTACGACAACCGGAACCTGTACAAGCAGTTCGCCGAGCTCCGGCAGCGCATCGGTCTGGTCCCGCAGGACGACATCCTGCACAAGGAGCTCACCGTCCGGAAGGCGCTCCGCTACGCGGCCAAGCTCCGCTTCCCCGGCGACACCGCGCCCGCCGAGCGCGAGGCCCGGATCGACGAGGTGCTCCGGGAGCTCAAGCTCGACGTCCACAAGGACAAGAAGGTCACCTCCCTCTCCGGCGGCCAGCGCAAGCGCGTCTCCGTCGCCCTGGAGCTGCTGACCAAGCCGTCGCTGATCTTCCTGGACGAGCCCACCTCGGGCCTCGACCCGGGCATGGACCGCGACGTGATGCAGCTGCTGCGCGGCCTCGCCGACGACGGCCGTACGGTCCTGGTGGTCACCCACTCCGTCGCCGAGCTGGCCCTCTGCGACAAGCTGCTGGTCATGGCGCCCGGCGGCTCCGTCGCCTACTTCGGCCCGCCCGAGGAGGCGCTCAACTTCTTCGGCTACGAGACCTGGGCGGACGTCTTCTCGGCGTTCGAGAACTACCGCGACTACGACTGGGCGGGCCGCTGGAAGGGCTCGCAGCACTACCAGATGTACGCCGCCGACATCGACGCCGTCGCCCCGCAGTCGGTGCACGTCCAGCCGCAGATGGTCCGGCCGCCCAAGGCCCAGAGCTGGGGCTCCCAGCTGTGGACGCTGATGCGCCGCTACGTCTCGGTCATCGCCTCCGACCGCGGCTTCATGGGCCTGATGCTCATCCTGCCCGCCGTCCTCGGCGGTGTGAGCTGTGTGATCCCGTCCGACTACGGTCTCTCGGCGCCGCCCAAGGGCCACAACCAGGACGCCGGCACCATCATGCTGATCCTCGCGGTCGGCATGTGCTTCTCCGGAGCCGCCAACTCGGTCCGTGAGCTCATCAAGGAGCGGGTGATCTACGAACGGGAACGGGCGGTCGGCCTCTCCCGGTCCGCCTACCTGATGTCCAAGGTCATCGTGCTGGGCGCGATCACCGCGCTGCAGGGCGTGATCATCTGCGCCATCGGCTTCTCCGTCCGGAAGCTGCCCGCCGAGGGCCTGATCCTCAAGGCGCTCCCGGCCGCCGAGCTCTGCATCGTGATCATCGCGCTGGGCTTCACCTCGATGATGATCGGCCTCGTCATCTCCTCGCTGGTGAAGACCGCCGAGAAGACCATGCCGCTGCTGGTGATGTTCGCGATCGTCCAGGTCGTCTTCACCGGCATCATGTTCAAGGTCTACGACGCCCCGGGTGTCGAGCAGGTCGCCTGGCTGATGCCCTCACGCTGGGCCATCGGCGCCGCCGGCGCCACGCTGGACCTCTCGCACCTCATGGCCCCCTTCGACAAGAACAACCCGACCAACCTCGACCCGCTCTGGGCGCACACCGTCGCCCAGTGGGGCATCGACCTGTTCGTGCTCCTCGCGCTCGGCGTCGCCTGCGGCTTCGCGGTCGCCCGGCTCCTGCGCCGGCACGAACCCGAGGTCATGCGGAAGTAATCTCCGGGGAATTCCGCCGGGGCGGCGGCAAAAGCCGCGGCCCCCGCCGGAATTGCGACGGCAAAAGGGCGGTGACATCCGGGAAACCGGATGTCACCGCCCTTTTCGCGATGTGCCGCCGTCGGCTCAGTAGGCCGAGTTGACGTTGTCCATCGAGCCGTAGACCGCGGCCGCGTAGTTGCAGGCGGCGGTGATGTTGGCGACCGGGTCGTAGATGTCCCAGGAGGTGCCCTCGACGTGGTACGCCTTGAAGGTCGGGTCGATCACCTGGAGCAGGCCCTTGGAGGGGGTGCCGGCCGCGGCGTTCGAGTCCCAGTTGTTGATGGCCATCGGGTTGCCCGTCGACTCCCGCATGATGTTGCGGTAGATGCCGTCGTAGCTGCCCGGGATGCCCTTGGCCTTCATGATGTCCAGGGCCTCGCGGATCCAGCCGTCGAGGTTGTTCGCGTAGACCTTCGGGGCCGGAGCCGGGGCGGCGGGCGCGGCCGGCGCGGCCTTGACCGGCTGACGCGCGGCGGACCGGCTCGCGGCCTCCTTCTCGGCGCGCTCCTTGTCGGCCTTGGCCTTCGCCTCGGCGGCGGCCTTCTTCTTGGCCTCGGCCTCCGCGCGGGCCTTGCCCGCGGCGGTGTCCGACTGCTTCACCAGCTCGTCGCGCTGGGCTTCGGTGTCGAACGCCTTGGCGTTCCACGCGACGGGCTTCACGCCGATCGCCTGCTGCTCACCCTCGGAGGAGCCGCTCGGGACGACGGCGAGTGCCACCGCCGCGACGCCGGCCGCGGCGATGCCCGCGGCGGAGAACTTGTGGACCTTGGTGAGACGGCTATAGCCGGAGACGGTGGAGCGCATGACTGTGCTGAACCTCTTCCAATCGCGTGAGTCGCAGTGGCCCGGATCGGCGCGGATGAAGCGCCGTTTCTCGATCTACGGCGCCCTGCGACGGGGCAATTGTTAGCGGCTGCAAAATGCGCTGGCAAAGGTGTGACGTACTATCCGGCTTCGTTGCCGAGCGCTCCGGCGCGGGGCGCCCGACGGCACCCCGCACCCGCTCAGCCCGCCTTTTATGGCGGTTTTACGCGTCCACTACCGCGTGTCGTAGGTGATGTGCGCCCTATGCGCGGCGTCACACCGAGCAGCGCCCGCTCACACTCCGTGTGACCGAGCCCGCACGGTGTGTACGCCGTTTTCAGAAGCCCTTCAGGAGGCCCGCCTGCCCAGCGGCTCAGAGCTCAATCAGGACCTGGTCCAGACTCTTCCGCACCAGGTCGGGGACCTCGCAGTCGTCCGCCGGATATCCCACCGGGATCACCGCGAACGCCTTCTCGTTCACCGGCCGCCCCAGCACCTCCCCGAGGAACCGCATCGGACTCGGCGTGTGCACCAGCGCCGCCAGCCCCGACAGATGCAGCGCCGACAGCAGCATCCCGACCGCGATGCCCACCGACTCGTCCACGTAGTAGTGCTTGCGCCGCTCCCCGTGCGGCCCCAGCCAGTACCGCTGCTGGAAGACCACGATCAGCGCCGGCGCGTCCGTCAGATGCGGCTTCACCTCGTCCGTGCCCAGCGGCCGCAGCGCCGCCAGCCACTCCTCGCCGAGCCGCCCGGCGTACGAGACGCGCTCCTCCTCCTCGGCCGCCGCCCTGATCCGCGCCCGTACCTCGGGGGCCTTCACCAGGACGAACGTCCACGGCTGCTGGTGCGCCCCGGACGGCGCGGTGGCCGCGCACGCTATCGCGTCCCGTACCACGCGCTCCGGCACCGGGTCCGCCGAGAACCGGCGCACGGTCCTGCGGCCCGCCATCCGCTCCCGCAGCTCCGCGGCGCGCGCGAGCGACTCCTCGGCGGGCATCCGCGCGGGCCGGTAGGGGACCGGCCGGTAGGGCTCGCCATGGGTGGGTGTCCACTGCACAGAGGTCGACATGGACCGAGTCTGGCGCCGGCAGGGCCCTTCGGCCTAGGGCGCGTGGCGTAATCACCGGCCGCCGACGGCCCGATCCGCGGGCCGATCACCGCTGGGTACGGTGGCCGCATGAGCCAAGGCCCCCGCTCCGGCCTGCCCGCCGTGAGCACCGCGATCCTCGCGATGAGCAGACACCTGGAAGTCCGCGACGTCCTCAAGACCATCGTCGTCTCCGCCCGCGAGCTGCTCGGTGCCCGCTACGCCGCCCTCGGGGTCCCGGACGACCACGGCGGCTTCGCCCAGTTCGTCGTCGACGGCGTCAGCGAGGAGGAGTGGAAGGCCATCGGCCCGCTGCCCCGCCAGCACGGCATCCTCGCCGCGATGCTCCAGGAGAAGGCGCCGCAGCGGCTGCCCGACGTCCGCCAGGACCCCCGCTTCGGCGGCTGGCCCGACGCCCACCCCGACATGTCCGACTTCATCGGCATGCCGATCGCCGACGGCGACGAGAACCTCGGCGTCCTCTTCCTCGCCAACAAGGCGGGGGAGGAAGGGACACGGAAGTGCCCGCCGGGCGGCTGCGCCTTCACCGAGGAGGACGAGGCGCTCCTCTCCGTCCTCGCCCAGCACGCCGCCATCGCCCTGACCAACGCCCGCCTCTACGAGCGCAGCCGCGAACTGACCATCGCCGGGGAGCGCGCCCGCCTCGCCCACGAACTGCACGACGCCGTGGCCCAGAAGCTCTTCTCCCTGCGCCTGACCGCCCAGGCCGCCGCCGCCCTGGTCGACCGCGACCCGGCCCGCGCCAAGGACGAGCTCCACCAGGTCGCCCGGCTCGCCGCCGAGGCCACCGACGAGCTCCGCGCGGCCGTCGTCGAACTGCGCCCGGCCGGACTGGACGAGGACGGGCTCGTCGCCACCCTGCGCACCCAGGTCAAGGTGCTCGACCGGGCGCACGCCGCGCACGTCTCCTTCACCTCGCACGGTATGCGGGCCCTGCCGTCCGCCCAGGAGGAGGCGCTGCTCCGGGTCGCCCAGGAGGCGCTGCACAACGCCCTGCGCCACTCCGGCGCCGAGCACGTCGACGTCACCCTCGCCCGGCGCGGGCAGGGTGCCGTGCTGCGGGTGGCCGACGACGGAAGCGGATTCGACCCCTCCGCGGTCCGGCGCGCCGGCCGGCACCTGGGCCTGGTCTCCATGCGCGACCGGGCCAACGGGGTCGGCGGCAGCCTGACGGTGGAATCGGAGCCCGGCGAGGGCACCGCGATCGAGATGGAGGTGCCCGGTGGCTGAAGAGAACGCACTGGGGAAACGGGAGAACGCGAGCGGCCGGACGATCCGGGTGCTGCTGGTCGACGACCACCAGGTGGTCCGCAAGGGCCTGCGCACCTTCCTGGAGGTCCAGGACGACATCGAGGTCGTCGGGGAGGCGGGCGACGGCGCCGAGGGCGTGGCGCGGGCCGAGGAGCTGCGCCCCGACGTGATCCTCATGGACGTGAAGATGCCCGGCACGGACGGCATCGAGGCGCTGCGCAGGCTGCGCGCCCTGGACAGCCCGGCCCGGGTGCTGGTCGTCACCAGCTTCACCGAGCAGCGCACCGTGATCCCGGCCCTGAAGGCGGGCGCGGCGGGCTATGTGTACAAGGACGTGGACCCGGACGCGCTCGCCGGGGCCATCCGCTCGGTGCACGCCGGGCACGTGCTCCTCCAGTCCGAGGTGGCGGGCGCCCTGCTGGCGCAGGACGACACGGGCGGCTCGCAGGGCCGGGGCAACGCGCTGACCGAGCGGGAGCGGGAGGTCCTCGCCCTGATCGCCGACGGCCGGTCCAACCGGGAGATCGCCCGGGCGCTGGTGCTGTCGGAGAAGACGGTCAAGACGCACGTCTCCAACATCCTGATGAAGCTCGACCTCGCCGACCGCACCCAGGCGGCCCTGTGGGCGGTCCGGCACGGCGTCGGCGACTGACCTCACCGGATCTCGCCGGGCCTCGTCGGATCTCGTCGGGTCTCGTGGGCAGGGAACGGTCCGCCGACCCGAACCGTCACCGGAACGTCTCATTCCGACGATCGATTCATGCGGTCGTGTGATTGTCGGGAGACCCCAGAAACCCGATCGGCGGTCACCCGTTCTCCATGACGTAGCCGCGGCGGCTGGCCGCGGCAGCGTTCCAGGAAGGTCAGAGGAAGAGTGAAGAACATGAAGAAGGCCGCCGCCGTCACGATCGCGGCCGGCGGTCTCGCCCTCGCCGGTGCCGGCATCGCGTCGGCCCACGGGGGAGCCCCGGCCGCCGGCGGCATCGCCAAGAACAGCCCCGGCATCGTCTCCGGCAACGTCGTCCAGGTGCCGGTCACCGTCCCGGTGAACCTCTGCAACAACACCGTCAGCGTGGTCGGCTCGATGAACCCCACCCACGGCAACGTGTGCGTCAACGAGTAGTCATCGCATAACGGACGGCGTTCGACAGGCGCTTCCGAACGGTCGGCCCCGCTTCGGCGGGGCCCACTTCGAGGGTGATCAATCGTCCGAATGAGGGCAAACTCCGCGATCGGCGTGCCGTCGGCGGAGTGGTGGCGTTCATCAGGGCGCGACTCCGTCACCGGGGCCGCGAGGTCACCAGCAAAGGAAGACACCCATGAACAGTGCCAAAAAGGCCGCCCTCGTCCTGGCCGCGGCAGGCGTAGCCGTCGGCGCTTCCGTCGGCACCGCAGCCGCGCACGACAGCGACGGTGCCACCGCCCACGGTGTCGCCAAGGGCTCGCCCGGTGTCATCTCGGGCAACGTCATCCAGATCCCCCTGGACGTCCCGATCAACGCCTGCGGCAACACGGTCGACATCCTGCTCGGGATCCTGAACCCGACGTTCGGGAACGTCTGCGTCGTCAAGTGACGCTCCGGAAGGCCCCGCGGACCACACGGCTCGCGGGGCCTCCCCCTGTCCGGGCCGTAGCCCGGCCGGCCCGGCCCGCCCGGGCTACGGCCGGCCGCGCTCTCGCCGCTCCACCGGCGCGTTGTACGCCGCCACCACGGCCCGCCGGGCCGTCCGCTCCACCGGCCGCAGGGCCGCCGCCCGGGCCGCGATCTCCGACGCGCTCATCGCGCCGCCGTGCTCGTGGCTCCCGCCGTCCCCCGTCCCGCACGCCAGCCCGACCAGCGCGTCCACCCGCTGGGCGAGCTCCAGCACCCGGGCCGCGCGCTGTGGATACCCGGGGGCCAGGATCGCGCGGTCCCGTTCGGCCCGCGCCCGGTAGGCCTCCAGCGCGGCCCGGGCCACCGGGCCCGATCCCGCCACGTCGAGCCGCGTCAGCACCTCCGTCGCCTCGCGCAGCGCCTCGGCCAGCTCCCGCTCCGCCTCGCCGAGCGACGGCACGTCGGCCGGCGGCGCGTCCCGCACGGGCGAGCACCGCCAGACGACCTCCACGTGCAGGTCGGCGGCGTCCGGCCCCGAGCCCGCCGCCCGCACCTCGGGTACCAGCCCCACCCCCGCCTCCGGGGCCAGGACCGCCTCCTCCGCCTCGATGGCGAGCGTGTTGAACTCCGGCGGCCCGCTCAGGCCCAGCGGATGACCCGGCACCGGCAGCGCCAGCCGCAGACCGGTGGCCCCCAGCGCCCGCAGCCGGCCCAGCGCCAGGGTCAGCCCCACCGGGCCGGACTCGCCCGGCAGACCGGACACCCGGTGGACCGCGTCACTCCCCGTGATGTGGTGCGCAGCGTCATCAGGTGAGACATAACCGGCAAGAAGGGCGTTTCCCCACGCGGTGAGGCGCCCCGATCGATGTTCGTCGAGCATGGGCCCCAGCCTAGGGACCGGCGATGACGGCCGGTGGCGTAGGTTTTCCCTGGGGGCTGCGCCGACAGGCGCCAGCGACGACGAACTGCAATGGGAGACAACGCGCTCATGAGCGATGTGCTGGAACTGGTGGACGTATCCGTGGTCCGCGAGGGCCGGGCTCTGGTGGACCAGGTCTCCTGGTCGGTCAAGGAGGGGGAGCGCTGGGTCATCCTCGGCCCCAACGGCGCGGGCAAGACCACCCTCCTGAATGTCGCCTCCAGCTACCTGTTCCCGACCAAGGGCACCGCCCGCATCCTCGGCGAGAAGCTCGGCGCCGTGGACGTCTTCGAGCTGCGCCCGCGCATCGGCATCGCCGGCATCGGCCTGGCCGACAAGCTGCCGCGCAGCCAGACCGTCCTGCAGACGGTGCTCACCGCCGCCTACGGCATGACGGCCACCTGGCGCGAGGACTACGAGGCGGTGGACGAGCAGCGCGCCCGCGCCTTCCTCGACGTCCTCGGCATGACCGAGTACCTGGACCGCAAGTTCGGCACCCTCTCCGAGGGCGAGCGCAAGCGCACCCTGATCGCCCGCGCGATGATGATCGACCCCGAGCTGCTGATGCTGGACGAGCCCGCCGCGGGCCTCGACCTCGGCGGCCGCGAGGACCTGGTGCGCCGCCTCGGCCGGCTCGCCCGCGACCCGCTCGCGCCCTCCATGATCATGGTCACCCACCATGTCGAGGAGATCGCCCCCGGCTTCACCCACGTCCTGATGCTCCGTCAGGGCAAGGTGCTCGCCGCCGGTCCCATCGAGCTCGAACTCACCTCGCGCAACCTGTCGAAGTGCTTCGGCCTCCCGCTGGTCGTCGAGAGCCGCGGCGACCGCTGGACCGCCCACGGCCTGCCGCTCTCCTGACCCGCCGAACCCTCGGGCGGGGCGCCCGGAACCCCCTCCCGAGGGACCGAGGAGCCCTGTCGGAGACCCCGCCCACGCGCCTACCATGACCATGTGAACACATGGGCGTGGTGGCTCGTGGCCGCCGTCGGTCTGGGCATTCCCCTGGTCGTCACCGCGATGCCGGAGTTCGGCATGCTGGCGATCGGGGCCGTCGCCGCTTCCGTCACGACCGCCCTCGGGGGCGGCATGGTGCTGCAGTTCGTCGTCTTCGCCGTCGTCTCCGTCGCCCTGATCGCCGTGGTGCGGCCGCTCGCCAACCGGCAGCGCGCCGGCCGGCCCACGCACACCTCGGGCGTCGAGGCCCTGAAAGGACGCCAAGCCGTCGTCCTGGAACGGGTCGACGGCCAGGGCGGACGCATCAAGCTGGCGGGCGAGATCTGGTCGGCACGCTCCCTGGACGGCGAGCGGACCTTCGAAGCGGGAGAGCACGTGGACGTCGTCGACATCGACGGCGCGACGGCGGTGGTGATGTGAGACGCCCGCCCGCCGAGCCCGGAGAGCCCGCCGCACCCGCAACGGCCGTACCGCCACAGGCCGTACGCCCACGGGCCGTGCGGCGGGCGGCCGTCCACGGCGGAGGGGGAACGGCGATGTGACCGATCCCGGTCCGGCACCTGCGCGGCACCGCCGGTTCTGACAGACTCCCTCAACACGCGGACCCGTCCGAGCGACGACCGGCCGACCCACGAGAAAGGCACGAGGAGCCACGATGGCGATCATCATCGTCCTGATCATCCTGGTGGTGCTCGTCTTCATCGCCCTCATGAAGACAGTGCAGGTCATCCCGCAGGCCAGCGCCGCCATCGTCGAGCGCTTCGGCCGCTACACCCGCACGCTCAACGCCGGCCTCAACATCGTCGTCCCGTTCATCGACTCCATCCGCAACCGCATCGACCTCCGCGAACAGGTCGTGCCGTTCCCGCCCCAGCCGGTCATCACGCAGGACAACCTCGTCGTCAACATCGACACCGTCATCTACTACCAGGTGACCGACGCGCGCGCCGCGACCTACGAGGTGTCCAGCTTCATCCAGGCCATCGAGCAGCTCACCGTCACCACCCTCCGCAACATCATCGGCGGCATGGACCTGGAACGGACCCTCACCTCCCGCGAGGAGATCAACGCGGCGCTGCGCGGCGTCCTCGACGAGGCCACCGGCAAGTGGGGCATCCGCGTCAACCGCGTCGAGCTCAAGGCCATCGAACCGCCCACCTCCATCCAGGACTCGATGGAGAAGCAGATGCGCGCCGACCGGGACAAGCGCGCCGCCATCCTCACCGCCGAGGGCATCCGCCAGTCCCAGATCCTCACCGCCGAGGGCGAGAAGCAGTCCGCGATCCTCCGCGCCGAGGGCGAGGCCAAGGCCGCCGCGCTCCGCGCCGAGGGCGAGGCCCAGGCCATCCGCACGGTCTTCGAGTCCATCCACGCCGGCGACCCCGACGAGAAGCTGCTCTCCTACCAGTACCTCCAGATGCTCCCGAAGATCGCCGAAGGCGACGCCAACAAGCTCTGGATCGTGCCCAGCGAGATCGGCGACGCCCTCAAGGGCCTCAGCGGAGCCGTCGGCAACCTCGGCCCCATGGGCGGCGGCGGCAAGTCCGCCGGCACCAAGGAGAGCCCGCGCCGCGAACGGCCGACGATCGACTGACCGCGGCCGGCCGCGACTGGCAGCGGGCCGGCCGCGACTGCCCGGACGTCCCGCGCGAGCCCCAACTCCCCACGCGGCGAACGACTTCCCCGGATGATCGCTTTACCGGCGGTTCTCGTGCATGATCGGTTCGGCCCCCCGACCTCTCACGGCGGGGAGGCGTCTTGCCGATCCTAAGGAGATGGCCTTGTCCATCTGGGAAGCACTCGCGGTCTTCGCGGCCGGCATCGGAGCCGGCACCATCAACGTCGTCGTCGGCTCCGGCACCCTGTTCACCTTCCCGGTGCTCCTCGCCACCGGACTGCCGCCCGTCACCGCCAACGTCTCCAACACCCTCGGCCTCGTCACCGGCAACATCAGCGGTGTCGTCGGCTACCGCCGCGAACTGCGCGGCCAGCGCGACCGGATCATCCGCTTCGGCATCGCCGCCCTCGTCGGCGGACTCGCCGGAGCGGCCCTGCTGCTCGCCCTGCCGTCCAAGGCGTTCGACGCGATCGTCCCCGCCCTCATCGCCCTGGCGCTGGTCCTCGTCGTCCTCCAGCCCCGCCTCGCCCGGGCCCTCGCCCGCCGCCGCGAGCGCAACGGCACCCGGGCACACGCCGACGGCGGCGTCGCCCTCCTCCTCGGCCTGCTCCTCGCCAGCGTCTACGGCGGCTACTTCGGCGCGGCCCAGGGCGTCATGTACCTCTCCCTGATGGGCCTGCTCCTCGACGACGAACTCCAGCGCGTCAACGGACTCAAGAACGTCCTCGCCGTCATCGTCAACGGAGTCGCCGCCCTCTTCTTCCTCTTCGTCGCCGACATCGACTGGACGGCCGTCCTGCTGATCGCCGCCGGCGCCACCCTGGGCGGCCAACTGGGCGCCCGCGTCGCCCGCCGCCTGCGACCACAGGTACTGCGCGGCGTCATCGTGGTGGTCGGCGTCGTCGCCATCGCGCAGATGCTGCTGCGCGCGTAACGGCGACGCGGGCAGGCGGGGGCGCGGGTCGGGCGACGACCGTCACCCGACCCGTACCCCCGCCGGCACCCTTACGCGGCGGGAACCGCGAGCCACTCCGGCGGCCGCTCCCCGTCGTACGCCCCGACCGCCAGCAGCAACGCGTCCGAGGGCGTGGGCTCGAACGGCCGCCGCAGCAGCCGCATCCCCGCCTGCTCCGGCGTCCGGTCCGCTTTCCGGTGGTTGTCCTCCGCGCAGGCGGCGACGGTGTTCAGCCAGGTGTCCCCGCCGCCCCGGGACCGCGGCACCACATGGTCCACCGTCGTGGCCCGCCGCCCGCAGTACGCGCACCGGTGCCGGTCACGCACCAGCACCCCACGGCGGGACCACGGCGCACGTCTTCGGAACGGCACCCGTACGTACCGGCGCAACCTGATCACCTGGGGCACCGGGACCTCCACCGTGGAGGCGTGGAGGCGCAGCCCGGGGCGGGCCTGTTCCACAACGGCCTTGTCCTGCAACACGAGCACCACCGCGCGTCGCTGCGAGACCGTCGCCAGCGGCTCGAAGCTCGCGTTCAGGACCAGCGTCTCCCGCATTCCGTTCCACCTCCCGGCCGTCCGCCCGCCCCGGTGGCGGCGGAGATGGCTCAACTGTGCCGGGAGGGCCGAAAGGCGACAACGCAATTTCCGCTGTACACAGGGAAGTTGTGACGTCAGGTGAGAAGAGTGAAAGGGGAGAAGGCAGACGGGGACGCTCCGGGCCCTTCCCCCGTGTCGAAACCGGGCCCGGAGCGTACGGCAGCGGACGCGGCCACCTCGGGCCCACGCCCGGGGCTCCGGCAGACGGCCGGCGCGCTACGCGCCGAACCGTCCCCGCCACTGCGGTATCCGCTGCCCGACGGCCGCATGCGAAGCCGTCGGCCTCCACCACTGTGCGGGCCGCGGGGGACCCGGCGCAACGGCTTTTCCGGCCGCCCGAACCGCCCGGCCCCCGCCCCCGGATCAGCCGTTCGCCGGGATCTCGTACTCGCCGATCAGCTGCGCCCGGGCCAGCGTGTGGAAGCGCAGGTTGAAGCCGACGACGGCGGGCGAGGCATCCGCGTCGGGCCCCAGCTTCTCCTGGTCCACCGCGTACACGGTGAACACATACCGGTGCGGGCCGTCCCCGGGCGGCGGCGCGGCACCGCCGAAGTCCCGCGTCCCGTAGTCGTTCCGGACGTGCACCGCGCCCGCGGGCAGCCCCTTCATCTCCCCGCCGCCCGCACCGGCCGGCAGCTCGGTGACGTCCGCCGGGATGTCGAACAGCACCCAGTGCCAGAACCCGCTGCCCGTCGGGGCGTCCGGGTCGAAGCAGGTGACGGCGAAGCTCCGGGTCTCCTCGGGGAAGCCCTCCCACCGCAGGTGCGGGGAGCGGTTGGCGCCGGCGAACGTCTGCGCGTCGGCGAGCCGGCCACCCGGCCGGACGTCGTCGCTCACCACGGTGAACGAGGGCACGGGCGGCAGGAAGTCGTGGGGGAGCGGCGGACGGCCCTGCTCATCGGACACGGATGACACGGTGACACCTCCGGAAAACGCGCGGACATGTGAAAACGCCAGCCTAACGAGGCCGGGACGGCTCGGGCTGCGACCATAAGGCGCGTGCTTCGACGTGCCCTCCGACAGGTGTCCCGACACGTGTCACGACGATGCGGACGACGACCGTCCGGCCGTGCCCTGCGCACCCTGACGGTCCTCCTCACCGCCCTGCCCCTGTTCCTCCTCCCCGCCTGCTCGTCCGGCGGCCACGGCAAAACCGCGAAGACGACGACATCGCCCCACGGCTCCGCCGACGGCGGCTCCCGGGGCACCGGCCCGACGCCCTCCTGGGCCAAGGGCATGAAGACCGTCACCCCGGACAGACTTCCTCCCGAGGCCCGGCGCACCCTCGAACTCATCGCGAAGGGCGGACCGTTCCCCTACCCCAAGGACGGCACGGTCTTCGGCAACTACGAGAACCGCCTGCCCAAACAGCCGCGCGGGTATTACCACGAGTACACCGTCCCGACGCCGGACGCGCGCAACCGCGGCGCCCGCCGCATCGTCACCGGCAGCCACTCCGAGCGCTACTACACCGGCGATCACTACAAGACATTCGAAGCGGTGGTGCAACCATGACGACCGGCCCGACCAGCGACCTCCCCGCCCCCGGCGTGCCCGGCCTGCTCGACGGCACCCTCCCACCGGGCGTCTACCGCCTGCCCGTCACCGAATCCCCCTCCCACGCGGCGAAGCTCGCCGCCGAGGCCGGCTGGCACGCCGCCCGGCTCCGCCTCCGGGACGTCGACGACAAGACGGCCTTCCTCGACCGCTGCGCCGCCGACCTGGGCTTCCCCGGCTGGTTCGGCCACAACTGGGACGCCCTCGCCGACTGCCTCACGGATCTGTCCTGGTGGCACAAGGACGGCGACCCCCGCGGCTACCTGATCCTGGCGGAGGACTGGGACGCCTTCCGGAAGGCCGCCCCCGACACGGCGGCGACGGCGGCGACGATCCTCGACGACGCGGTCGGCTTCTGGCGCGACCGGGAGAGCCCGATGACGGTCCTGCTGACCTGAGAGCCCCCGGGCCGCGCCCTGGACAGACCCGAGCGAGGCCCCCGACCTGGCCGGACGGCATCGGTGCACCGGCACTTCCCCGTCCGGTCCAGTACCCTCGGCCCGCATGTCCTCCTCCGACCACCGCACCCCGCTCGCCCGCGCCTTCTTCGACCGTCCCGTGCTGGAGGTAGCGCCCGATCTGCTCGGACGCACCCTGGTCCGCACGAGCCCCAACGGTCCGATCGAACTCCGTATCACCGAGGTCGAGGCGTACGCGGGTGAGCTGGACCCCGGCTCGCACGCCTACCGGGGGCGGACGGAGCGCAACGCGTCCATGTTCGGCCCGCCCGGCCACGCGTACGTGTACTTCATCTACGGGATGTGGTTCAGCCTCAACCTGGTCTGCGGCCCCGAGGGCACGGCCAGCGGTGTGCTGCTGCGCGCCGGCGAGATCCTCACCGGCCAGGAGCTGGCCCGCGCCCGCCGCCCGAAATCGCGCAACGACCGCGACCTCGCCCAGGGCCCGGCCCGCCTCGCGACCGCCTTGGACGTGGACCGCACCCTGAACGGCACCGACATCTGCGCCGGCCCGACGGCCCCTCTCTCCGTCCTCAAGGGCACCCCCGCCCTCTCCGACCGGATCCGTAGCGGCCCCCGAACGGGCGTCGGCGGCGAGGGCGCGCTCCACCCCTGGCGGTTCTGGATCGACGGCGACCCGACCGTGAGCCCCTACCGGGCCCACGTCCCCCGCAACCGCGGCAAGCACCGCGCCACCAGCGACGTCTGACGAATCGGGATCCGGTGCTTGACTCCGGGCGACCGAGCGCCTAACGTAGCCCGAGCCGCTGGAGACGGGGGCAGCGCCGTGGGCGTCTGCACCGGTGAGCGGCACAACCATTACTGACGAGGGATCCCCTAAGGGGTCTTCTTTCCGTTGCGCTTTTGCGTGCCGGAATAGGACTCCACGGCTCGATTTGAGAGCCGGCGGGAAATTCCGCTAAAGTAGTGGACACCCCGCCAACAGGGGATCGGATTTCGAATCCGGGCCGGAAACGGAACGGAAAACGGATCTGGTAAGGTTGGAAACACCGAAGGGAAGCGCCCGGAGGAAAGCCTGAGAGAGTCTCTCGGGTGAGTACAAAGGAAGCGTCCGTTCCTTGA
>NZ_JBPQTX010000094.1:0-23106 GCF_051386555.1 Streptomyces sp. URMC 126 | reverse complement strand
CCCTCGCTGCGGCCCCGGCCCGCCCCTCCGCCGTACGGGAACTCTCCCGGGTGGCGGCACCGTCGTCCCGCGTCCTCACCCCCCGGCCGCTGGAACCGCTGGACCTCACCGCGGCCCTCGCCTGATCACCCCCGCCCGGTCGCGCCTCCCCGGTCGCGCCTCCCCGGCCGAGCGGCCCGCACCCTTCGAGACGGCCCGGAGAGCGCCGTCCGGGAGGATGTGCCGCGTTCCCGAAGTGACCTACGGACGAAGTGACCTACGGAAAAGGGGTGTTCGTAATGGCCGTACTGCGGCGAGCGGCGGCGTGGGCCATGGCGGCGGTGGCGGGGGTGACGGTGCTCGGCACCGCCTCCTCCGCCCAGGCCGGTGCCCGGGCGGAGGAGAAGTTCAGCTTCACGGCGGAGAAGTTCAGCGCCGTCCAGTTCGGCACGGACAAGGCCGACCTGTTCCGGATGCTGGGCGTGGGCCAGACCCGGCCCGGATCGGCCGAGGGATGGTGCGAGGACGACGGCGACTCCGTCCTCTGCATGACCAAGTCCGACGACTACGCGCCCTACGGGAGGTTCTCGTACAACGCGGCCGGCAAGGTGTGGCGGAAGCACCACGAGCTCCTCTTCAAGCCCAAGGCGCCGTCCATCAGCCTCGCCCAGTACAACCAGGTCCGGCGGGGCATGACCGAGGCGCAGCTCTGGGCGGCCGTACCCAAGGACTCGTGCGTGCTCCAGGACGAGGAGTACCCGAACTGGCCCGCCACGACCGGCCGGACCGTCATGTACTGGTGCACGTCGGCCACAGGGCTGTTCCCGCCGAACGCGCGGTTCTACCTCACCGACGGCAAGGTGACCCAGAAGTACGAGTACAAGCTCGCCTGACGCCCGGTTTCCCCGCCGCCCCGGTGCCTCGGAGATTCCCGAGATCGCCGGAAGAGGGCGACCGACCAGCATGGCCCTGTACCGAAGCACGGCAATGGAAGGGGCTGTTGGGATGAAAGGGATGTCGGGGATGAGCGTATTCCGGCGGACGGCGGCGACATGGGCCGCGGCGGGGATCGCGGCGGGAGCGGCGGTGCTCGGCACCGCCGCGGGCGCGCAGGCCGGCGTCCGGTCCGACGCGCCGGCCGAGGAGAAGTTCAGCTTCACGGCGGCGAAGTACGAGGCGGTGCGGTTCGGCGCGGACAAGGCCGATGTCTCCCGGATGCTCGGCGTGGGCAAGACCAGTCCGGGGTCGTCGGAAGGCTGGTGCGACGACAGCGGCGTCACCATCACCTGCAGGACCACGTCGGGTGACTACCCGCCCTACGCGCACTTCAGCTTCAACGCGGCCGGCAAGCTGTACCTCAAAGACCAGAACATGCTGATCAAGCCCAAGACGCCGAACCTCAAGCGGTCCCAGTACGACCGGGTCAGGAACGGCATGACCGAGGCGCAGCTCTGGGCGTCCGTCCCCAAGGACGCGTGCGTGCTCTCGCAGGAGAGCTTCCCGAACTGGCCGTCCGCCGACGGCCGGGAGGTCATCTACGAGTGCCAGGCCGGCACCGGTCTGTTCCCGCCCAGCGGGTGGTTCTACCTCACCGACGGCAAGGTGACCTACAAGCACCAGCGCGGCCTCGCCTGACCGGCGGGGCGCCCTTCGGGGCGCCGCCGTCCGGTCGCTCCGCGTCCGTGTCGTAGCCTGTCGATCCGTTCGAAGGGGAGGTTCGAAGGGGAGGGAAGGGAGCCGGGCGGTGGACGGGGGACGCCGACACGTGGGCCTTCGGCTCCCTGAGGGCACCTGGTGGGACTGGGACGTGATCGCCTGGGACGCCGCCGCGTTGCGGCCGGCGGCCGGGCACGACCTCGCCTGTCACCATGACCTGGAGCTGATCTTCGGCGATCCGATGTTCGTGAGCTGCCCGGCACGGTTCCACGACCCGGTGTTCCGCGCCCCGACGAGCGAGGAACCCGTGCGGGTCACCCGTCATCTTGGTGAGGAGCCGCCGGTTCTCGTCGCGTTCGAGGCGGACGCGGGCGGGCCGGAGCCCGTCCCCTGCCTCATCGCCGCGGAACGCGTCGAGGTCGTGCGGGAAACCGTCCTGCGGTACTGGCGTGCGGACGCAGCCCCTCATCAGCGGTTCGCACCGTGGGTGCGACCGCCGGCGCCGCAGGGCAGCTGAGCGATCACCACCAGGGCGGACGCCGGCGGCCCGCTGCTTGTTCCCGACACCGCTTGTTCCCGACACCGGATGACCGTCCGGGGCCGGTGCCTCGGGGTTCGGGAGCTGCCCCCCGCGGACCCGGACCGGGGCGAGCCGGTCGGAGGCAGCGGGTTTCTCGAAGGATCCAGGGCGGGTGGGTGTCGTCATGGCCGGCATCGCTGACGACCACGATGCCCGGGTCCCCCGGCCCGCCACCGACCTGCGACAACGATCCGTACGACGACACCCCGCAGCTGGGCTGCGGTGATCGCCGGCGCGTCGTCCGCCAGGCCGAGCCGGACCGCGTGTCCGGGGCCGCCGTCCAGGATTGGCACCCGGTTCCGGCACGGCCACGGAGGAGTGCGGTCGGCCTGGGACGAACCGCGACGCCGTCTTCGCCCGGCCGACACTGTCCGCAGCCGGCCAAAGCGGCCCTTCGCCGACGACCGTGTCGTATCAAGGCGTCCGTCCGGCGCTCACGAAGTCGCCGTCAACAGCGCGGTGGCGGCCGGGCAGGGGCCGGCCTCGCACGAGCTCCGTGGACGGCATCCCGCGCCCGGCCTGCGGAAAGCGTTACCGCGACACCCGCCCGACCGTCATCGCGGCGAGCGCCGGGCCGCCTGGTCGAACCGTTCCCTCTCGGCGTCGCCGAGCTGACGGTGATCTTTCCGCACGCGCTGTGAAGCCCCGGATGAGCCGGCCGACCGAGGACCGGATCCCCTCCATCGGCTCGGGCGGGACGGCGGCCGGGCGCGAGGCGGTGGGCGCGGTGGCGCCGCCGTCGGAGGGGCGAGGTCGGCCGGCCGCCGGTGGCTGTGGTGCCGGAGCCGGCGTCGAGGGCGACCGTCGGCCGGGGCGAGGGCAGTCGTCAGCATGCGGCCCAGCCGCAGGCTGATCTCCTCATGGTCCGGCAACGCGGCCGGCTGCCGCTGCGCGGCGTTGAGGCGCGCGTCCTCGGGGCGGGAAACGGTCCGGGGCCACGCGTGCGTTCAGGGCGCATGCCCGCTGCCCCCTCGCACTTTCCGGACGGGCGGTGTCCCGTCACAGCCCACTGCGCCCGCGACGCCGTGTGGCGTGGCGACTTCGGTGAACGGAAGGGGGCCCGGGGGCGGGGGTGCCCCCCGCCCTCATCCCGCACGGCGCCGCCCCTACGGGTTCAGGTCCCACCCCTTCCGGGATACCCCTAGGGGGTATACAGTGGTGATCAGTGGAAGGCGCCGGGCAGAGCCCCGGCCCCTCGCGGACGACATGCGCACCCCGCGCACCGACCATGTAAAGGAAGCGGCCATGACCTCCCAGGCGAACCCGGACTCCGGCTCCTGCTGCACCCCCGCCGGCACCTGCGGTTCCGGTGCCTCTCCCGAGGCCCGGGGCGGTGTCACCGCCGTCTACCGGGTGACCGGCATGACCTGCGGCCACTGCGAGGGCGCGATCGCGCGGGAGGTCTCGGCCCTGGCCGGCGTCGTCTCCGTCGAGGCCGTGGCCGCCACCGGGCTGGTGACCGTCACCTCCGCCGGCCCGCTGGACGACGAGGCCGTCCGCGCCGCCGTGGACGAGGCGGGCTACGAGCTCGCCGGCCGCGCCTGACCGACCGGCCCGGCCGCGGGACGCCCCGGGCCCGCCGAAACCCCGGAAACCCCGGAAACCCCGGAAACCCCGGAATACCCCCACCCCGTACACCGTTCCCCGGTACGCCGGATCGTGCCGCTCCCCTGATAGGGACGCCCGCAGCTCCGGCCCTCCTCCCAGGAGACTCCGAATGACCAGCACCGCTCTCGAAAAGGACACGGCACCCGCCGCGGCCGCCTCCGAAGTCGAACTCTCCATCGGCGGCATGACCTGCGCGTCCTGTGCGGCGCGCATCGAGAAGAAGCTCAACCGGATGGAAGGCGTCACGGCGACGGTCAACTTCGCCACCGAGAAGGCCAAGGTCTCCTACGGGCCGGGGACCGGGGTCGCCGATCTCATCGCGACCGTCGAGAAGACCGGCTACACGGCCCAGGAGCCGCCGGAGCCGCAGCCGGCGGCGGCCCGTCCGGACGCCGGCGAGGTGCCGGAGGCGGGCGACGGCGGCGAGGCCGGCGCCCTGCGGCAGCGGCTGCTGGTCTCGCTCGTCCTCGCGGTGCCGGTCGTGCTGATGGCGATGGTCCCGGCCCTGCAGTTCGACAACTGGCAGTGGCTGTCACTGACCTTGGCGGCCCCGGTGGTGGTGTGGGGCGCCCTGCCCTTCCACCAGGCCGCCTGGACCAACGCCCGGCACGGCGCCGCGACGATGGACACGCTCGTGTCCATCGGCACGCTCGCCGCGCTCGGCTGGTCGCTGTGGGCGCTGTTCTTCGGCCACGCCGGCATGCCGGGCATGCGGCACGGCTTCGACTTCTCGGTCTCGCGGGCGGACGGCTCGTCCTCCATCTACCTGGAGGCCGCGGCGGGCGTCACGGCCTTCATCCTCGCGGGGCGCTACCTGGAGGCGAAGTCCAAGCGCAAGGCCGGAGCGGCCCTGCGGGCGCTGCTGGAGCTGGGCGCCAAGGACGTCGCGGTCCTGCGCGACGGACGCGAAGTCCGCGTCCCCGTCGGAGAACTGGCGGTCGGCGACCGGTTCGTCGTCCGCCCCGGCGAGAAGATCGCCACCGACGGCACGGTCACCGAGGGCACCTCGGCCGTCGACGCCTCGATGCTCACCGGAGAGTCCGTCCCCGTCGACGTGACCGCGGGCGACGCCGTCACCGGCGCCACCGTCAACGTCTCCGGCCGGCTCGTCGTCGAGGCCACCCGGGTCGGCTCGGACACCCAGCTGTCCCGCATGGCCAAGCTGGTCGAGGACGCCCAGAACGGCAAGGCCGCCGTCCAGCGCCTGGCCGACCGCATCTCCGGGATCTTCGTCCCCGTCGTCCTGCTGATCGCCCTCGGCACCCTGCTCACCTGGCTGTTCACGACCGGCGACGCCACCGCCGCCTTCACCGCCGCCGTCGCCGTGCTGATCATCGCCTGCCCCTGCGCCCTGGGCCTCGCCACCCCGACCGCCCTCATGGTCGGCACCGGCCGCGGCGCCCAGCTCGGCATCCTCATCAAGGGCCCGGAGGTCCTGGAGTCCACGCGCCGCGTCGACACCGTCGTCCTGGACAAGACCGGCACCGTCACCACCGGGAAGATGGCACTGCACGAGGTCGTCACCGCCCCGGGCGTGACCGAGCGGGAGCTGCTGCGGCTGGCCGGCGCCCTGGAGCACGCCTCCGAGCACCCCATCGCCCGGGCCATCGCCGACGGCGCCACCGCCCGTACCGGCACCCTGCCCGCCCCCGAGAGCTTCGAGAACGTCGCCGGCCTGGGCGTGCAGGGCGTCGTCGACGGACACGCCGTCCTCGTCGGCCGCGAGAAGCTGCTGAGCGAGTGGGCCATCGCGCTGCCCGCCGAGCTCGCCGCCGCCAAGGCGACCGCCGAGGCGGAGGGCCGCACGGCCGTGGCCGTGGCCTGGGACGGCGAGGCCCGCGGCGTCCTGACGGTCGCCGACGCCGTCAAGGACACCAGCGCCCGCGCCGTCGCCGAACTCCGCCGCCTCGGCCTCACCCCCGTCCTGCTGACCGGCGACAACAAGGCCGTCGCCGAGGCCGTGGCCCGCGAGGTCGGCATCGACGAGGTCATCGCCGAGGTCCTGCCCCAGGACAAGGTCGACGCCGTCAAGCGGCTCCAGGCGGAAGGCCGTTCGGTCGCCATGGTCGGCGACGGCGTCAACGACGCGGCCGCCCTCGCCACCGCGGACCTCGGCCTGGCCATGGGCACCGGCACCGACGCCGCCATCGAGGCCGGCGACCTCACCCTCGTCCGCGGCGACCTGCTGGTGGCCGCCGACGCGATCCGGCTCTCCCGCCGCACCCTCGGCACCATCAAGGGCAACCTCTTCTGGGCCTTCGGCTACAACGTCGCCGCGCTGCCCCTCGCGGCGGCCGGCCTGCTCAACCCGATGATCGCCGGCGCGGCGATGGCCTTCTCCTCGGTCTTCGTCGTCACCAACAGCCTCCGGCTGAGGAGCTTCAAGTAGGAGAGACCTCCGAGGACGACCGCGCGCACAGACGCCGCTCCTCAACCGCCCCGGCCGGTGGCCGCATCCGAAGTCCCCGGATGCGGCCACCGGCCTTTCGACGCCGGGAGGCGAGGCAGGACCTGCGACGGCCGACGCCCGACGGGCAACGCCGACAGCCACGGGCAACGTGCGACGGGCACCGAGTAACGAGCAACGGGCACCGGCGGAGACACCTATCGTCTCCCTACCGGACGCCGTGAAGGCCGCGGCCGGTCCGCCGAGGGAGCCGAGACATGAACAGGCCGTCACCCACCGCCGGAACGCCGGACGAACTGCGCCGACGGCTGGGCACGGCCGACGCGGTGGTGATCGGCCTCGGGTCGATGATCGGCGCCGGGATCTTCGCCGCCCTCGCCCCGGCCGCGCGCGCGGCGGGTTCCGGGCTGCTGCCCGCCCTGGCCCTGGCGGGCCTGGTCGCGTACTGCAACGCGACGTCCTCGGCCCGCCTCGCGGCCCGGTACCCGACCTCGGGCGGCACCTATGTGTACGGACGCGAGCGCCTGGGTGACTTCTGGGGATACCTGGCGGGCTGGGCGTTCGTGACCGGCAAGACCGCCTCCTGCGCCGCGATGGCGCTGACGGCCGGCGCGTACGTGTGGCCCGGCCGGGCGCACGCGGTCGCCGTCGCGGCCGTGGTGGCGCTGACCGCGGTGAACTACGCCGGCGTCCGGAAGTCCGCCTGGTTCACCCGGGCCGTCGTCGCCGTCGTCCTGGCCGTGCTCGCCGCCGTGGCGGTGGCCACGCTCGCCTCGGAACCGGCGGACGCGGCCCGGTCGGCCGTCGGGGACGACGCCACGTTCGGCGGGGTGCTCCGGGCGGCGGGCCTGCTGTTCTTCGCCTTCGCCGGGTACGCGCGCATCGCCACCCTTGGCGAGGAGGTGCGCGACCCGCAGCGGACGATTCCCCGCGCGATCCCCCTCGCACTGGGCATCACCCTGGCCGTGTACGCCGTCGTCGCCGTCGCCGTGCTCGCGGTGCTCGGCACCGACGGACTGGCGGCGGCGACCGCGCCGCTGTCGGACGCGGTCCGGGCCGCCGGCGCGGACGGGCTGACGCCGGCCGTACGGGCCGGGGCGGCCGTGGCCGCGCTCGGTTCGCTGCTCGCCCTGATCCTCGGCGTGTCCCGCACGGTGCTCGCCATGTCCCGCGACCGGCACCTGCCCCACGCCCTGGCCGCCGTCCACCCGCGCTTCAAGGTGCCGCACCGGGCCGAGCTCGCGGTCGGCGCCGTGGTGGCGGCCCTGGCCGCGACGACCGACGTACGGGGAACGATCGGCTTCTCGTCCTTCGGAGTGCTGGTCTACTACGCCATCGCCAACGCCTCCGCCCAAACCCTCGGCCCGGACGAGGGGCGCCCGCCCCGCCCGATCCCCTGGACCGGACTGGCGGGCTGCCTGGCACTGGCCTTCGCCCTGCCGGCCGCCTCGGTCCTCTGGGGCGCGGCGGTCCTCACCGCGGGAGCCGCCGCCTACGGCACCCGCCACGCCCTGGCCACCCGACCGCGCCCGTAGGACCCACTGGAACCGGGGGCACCACGGCTCCCGAACGCTCACGAACGAACGAGTCCTACGCCGAACTCACCGCGCGGGCGGCGGCCCGGCTCAGCCGGTGAGGCGTGAGGCGAAGAACCGCAGGTTGCCCTTCAGGTCACGAGCACCGTACTCGCGTAGCCCGTAGGACATGTCCCGCGGCAAGTACTCGATGACCGCTCCGGCCTCCTCGACATGCCGGAAGTACGCGTCGACGTCCTCGACGGCCACCATCACACCCACGTGCACGGCCGGCAGCCGCGACGCCGGCCGGAACCTCGCCTCGTCCCGGGCCTGCCCGACGATCACGGTGCACGGCCCGATGCCCGCCTGGGCGTCGACCACCCGCCCGTCCACCTCCCTGACCACCCTCTTCTCCAGCCCGAAGGCCTCCAGCAGGAAGGCGAAGCCGGCCGCCGGGTCCGTGTAGAAGAGGCACGGGCTGATGCCGGGGACGCTCAGGACGGCCTACTGCTTCATGATCGACTCCTCGGAACCGGGGACGGACGCGCGGTACGGATCTCCCCGGCTCCTGCGGCACGAAGCCCTGCCCGGGACGCCGCCGTCCGGGACCCAGGCCCGGGAGAACGCCGACGGGGAGCGTCCCGCGAACCGCGAGATGCCGGCTCAGTTGTGACTGGTCGGTGTACCCGCAGCTCAACGTGATGTCCGCGAGTCCCATCCCCCTCTTGATCAAGCCACCGCGACGCGGAAGCGCAGCACCTGGGACAGCGTCTTGGGCGGCGCGGAACCGATCGATCAGGTGCTTGTGGCTGTAACCGGCCCCCTCGGCGAGATCCCGCACGGCGACCCACCCCCCCGTAGCGCCGCAGCTCTTCCCAGGCCCGCTCGGCGGGGGAGGGGGACGACCGGTCGAACCGGTGGCCGGCCGCTCGGAGAACAGCGAGTCCAGGGCGGTGAAGCGCTCCTCCCAGCCGGACCGCTCGGCCGGCGCGGTGAGGTGGCGCAGCAATGGCCCCGACCGGAGCGAAACGGACGAGGATGCCGCTGGAGACGGGAGCGGTCTCCGTCAGGCGGTAGCGGTCCCGGACGCCCGTGACGAGATCTGCTGCCGCAGGCCGCCCTTCGCGCTCTCGGCGCCTGCACCGTGACAGGGCTGTTCGCCGGGGAGCACCCGGACCGAGGGCCCGAAACCGAGTTCACGGCGGAACCGGAAGCTGCGGACGCGCTCGTCGTAGCCGAGATGGCCGGCCACGAAACGGCGCAGGTCCGGCCGAGGGCGACGCCACACTGTCGCCCACCGGCCGAGCGCCGACTCGTGCCGCACGCCGCGCGGCCGCGCCGTGGATGAGAACGGAGCCGGCAGCACGTACCCGGCCGCCGGCGGCGACGCGCGGCCCGGGAAATCAGCGCTCGGGGGCATGCCGCCCCGCGAACAACCTGGGGGCCTGGCACGCCGGTGCCCGGCCGAAAAGCCCGGCGCCCTCTTCACCGGCCAGGCGCACCCTGAGGAAGTCGCCGGGCCCCCGGCTGAGGGTCTCGACCGGATCGGTACACACCATGGACGCTTGCATCCTCTCCGACGGCGCAGCTCCCTTCCGGCAGGCCATTTCCGGCAGCGGCCTTGCGCTGGCGACCGGGCCGATGCGCGAAAACCCGTCGGCCAGACGCGAGTTCTGAGCGGGAGCCGTGCCGTGCGCCGGAACGGACGGCATGACCGCGCGGACCGAGACGCGGCGTACCCAGCCCCATGGGCGTCCTGCGACGGCAACGCCTGACCCGGCACCGGTCTCGCCTCGGAGCGGGCCGCACCACGGCCGACGCCTCATGCGGACCCTCGCGGCGGCCGGCCGCCTGATGGCCGGACCGATCGCCGCACACGCCGCCGAGGCGGCCACCATGGGCCGAGTGGAGTCCACGAGGCGACTACCGGCTCCGACGCCAACGACCCGGCTCTCCCCGGGCGTTGGTTACCCCTCACCCACCCACCTCTCGCACGCCACCAGGGTCGGACCCGTGGCCGACTGGACGCGTACGGGCCGCGCGCGCCCAGCGGCCGGGCCACCCCACGCCACCGACCGGCCACTTCACGGTGGAGGTCACCCCGGCCGACGCGCGCCGTCCGCCACATCGGACGGCCGCGGACCCGTCACGAGCCCCGAAGGCCCGGCGCGAACCGGGAGGTCTTCCACCCGGCCGGACGATGACGGCCAGGACCCCGCTCATAGGGGCGGCCGTGAAAGATGAGAGGGTCTGGCGGGTGAGTGAGACACCGGCGAACACCCTGCAATACCGCTTTGACGGGCCCGAGGACGCCCCCGTCCTGGTCCTGGGACCGGCCCTCGGGACGACGTGGCACATGTGGGACCGGCAGGTACCCGAACTCGCCCGCCAGTGGCGGGTCTTCCGCTACGACCTGCCGGGGCACGGCGGCGCGCCCGCCCGGCCCGCGGTGACGGTCGGGGAACTCGTCGACCGGCTGATCGCCACCCTCGACGCGCTCGGCGTCGAACGCTTCGGGTACGCGGGCTGCTGCATCGGCGGCGCGATCGGTGCCGATCTCGCGGTGCGCGGCCCGGAGCGGCTCGGGTCGCTCGCGCTCATCGGGTCGGCCGCCCGCTTCGGCACGGCGGACGGCTGGGGCGTACGGGCCTCCGAGGCCCGCTCCCACGGTCTCGACCCGGCGGCGCGGTCCGCGCCCGAGAACTGGTTCACCCCCGGCTTCGCCGCCGCCCAGCCCGCCATAGTGGACTGGGCCGTCCACATGGTGCGCACCACCGACGTCCCCTGCTACTCCGCCGCCTGTGAGGCGTTGGCCGCCTTCGACGTCCGTTCCGGCCTGGACCGGGTGGGCGTGCCCACGCTGGTGCTCGTCGGCGCCGAGGACCGGGTGACGCCGCCCGCGGACGCGCGCGTACTGGTCGCCGGCATCCACGACGCCCGCCTCGCCGTCGTCCCCGCCACTCGGCACCTGGCCCCTGTCGAGCAGCCCGCCGCCGTCACGGACCTGCTGGTCGGCCACTTCTCGGCGGACTGGCACGTGCCGCACCCGCCGGGGGCCGGCGGGCGGGGGCGCGCTCCCGGTACGCCGACGACCGCTGCGGCGGGTGTGGCGGGTGGGGCGTCCTTCGGCCTTCCGGCGGCCGGTGCTCCGGGGGCGTCCGCGAGCTCGGGTGTGGGTGCGGGTACGGGTGTGGGCGCGGGGCCGGAGCCGGGGGTGCCGGCCGGTCCGGGGGCGGCTCCCGGCGAGGCGGCGTCCATGGATCCGTCCACGCGTCCGGGCCCGGGCACACCCGCTGGTACGGCGGCCTCGGCCGGTCCGGGCGCGGTGAACGGCCCCTCGACACCCGTCGGCCCGGGCGTGCCCTTCGCCGGGAGCGCGCCTGCCGGTGCGGCCTCGCCTGCGGGCTCGTCGTCGGTCGCCCTGGGCGGGTCTGTCGGCGTGACGCCGGCCGCTCCCGGCATGTCCGCCGGCTCGTCGGCGTCGGCGGATCTGTCCGAGACTGCCGCGGCCGCTCCGGACGCGTCCGTCGGCCCGGGCGTGCCCTTCGCCGCGAGCGCGCCTGCCGGTCCGTCTTCGCCCGCGGGCTCGTCGTCGGCCGTCCCGACCGCCCCGGGCGGGTCGTCTGCCGGTCTGACGCCGACCGCTCCCGGCGTGTCCGCCGCCCCGCCGGCGTCGGCGGCTCTGTCCCAGGCCGCCGCGGCCGGTCCGTCCGCGTCCGTCGCCGCGGGCTCGCCCTTCGCCGCGGGCTCGTCGTCGGGCGCTCTGGGCGGGTCTGCCGGTGTGACGCCGACCGCTCCCGGCGTGTCCGCCCCCTCGCCGACGGCGGCGGGCCCGTCCCAGGCTGCCGCGGCCGTTCCGGGTGTGCCCGCCGGTCCGGACGCGTCCGTCGCCGGGAGCGCGTCCGTCGGCGGACCCACCACGTCCGGCACCCCGTCCACGTCCACGGGCGGCTTGTCCTCGGCCGCGCCGAACGGTCACGCTGTTCCGCCTGCGGCCGGGGGCCCGGCCTTCCCGGGCGGTTTTCCGGCGTCGGTTGCCCCGGACGGCCGGTCCGCTTCCGCGTTCGGCCCCGCGGGGCCGTCCGTCGCCTTTCCGCCCCCGCCGGTCGATCCCGCCGTCGGCGAGGCGCCGACGGCGCTGATGCCGCCGATCGTCCTGGACGACGAGCCGGCGGCGTTCACCGCTCCCGCCGACGCGGACGCGCCGCGGGGCGTGTTCGGGCCGCCTCCCGCGGGCGGCATACCGGGCGCCGCCCCGGATCCGGCCCGCTTCGGCGCCGCCCCCGGGCCCTACGGCCCGGAGGCCATGCTGCGCGACGGAACGGTGCGGGCCGACGTCTTCGGCCCGGTGGGCCCGCCGGTCGACAGCCCGTACGCCACCGCGGCCCCCGCGCCGGGCCCGGTCCACCCCCCGGTGGACGGGGGCGCTGCCGGTACCGCGCGTACAGGCACTCCGACGGCGTACGGCCCTCCCGCCGTGAACGCCGACCCGACGGGTTCCGCCGTCCCCGGCCCCCTCCGTCCGCCTGTCGCCGAAGGCGGCTTCGGGCCGGTCCGGGGCCAGGGGCCGTCTCCCTCCCCGGCCGGGTCCGGTGCGGGCGCGCCCGGTCGCGCCGCCGACCTCGGCCGTCCGGATTCCGCTTCCCCATCCCCTTATGCGGCAGGGACGTCGGGTGACCCGGCCGGCGGCCCCGGTTCCGTCACGGCGGGATCCCCGGCGACCCGGTCCGCGCAGAGCGGCCCCGCACGGGTGGACGTGCCGACCACCGACATGTCGCCCGTGACCGCTCCCCGTCCGGAGACGCCACGAACCGGCGCGGACGCCCCGAGTCCCGCCGTCGCACCGGCCGCCGAGAAGCCGTCGGCCTCGTCGTCCGCTTCCTCCGCCGTCGGCGTGGCGGCGTCCTTCCCGGGTTCGGGTCCCGCCAGGGCGGACGTGCCGACGACGGACATGTTCCCGGTATCCGGGCCGGGTTCGGCCGGTCGCCGTGAGGGCGGTGCGGGCGCGGGCGGTACGGGGGTTCCGGGTGCCGGCGAGCCGGCGGTCGCGGAGCCGGCCCGCGTCGACATGCCGACCACCGACATGTCCCCGCTGCCCGCGGCGGGTTCGGCCGGCCGCCGTAAAGCCGGTGCCGGTGTGAACGGTGCGGCGGTGCGGGGTGCCGGCGAGCCGGCGGCTGCGGGTTCCGCCCGCGTGGACGTGCCGACCACCGACATGTCCTCACTCTCCGCCGCGAGTTCCGGCGCGGACACGTCGGTCACGGGCACGTCCCCGACGGCCGCGCCCGACGCGGCGTCCCGTTCGGGGGACGGGACACCCTCCGCCGAACGGGCGCGCGTGGACGTGCCCACCACCGAGATGTCCCCGGTCACCACCGCCGGCCGATCGAACTCCCGCCGCGCGGACGGGAGAACGGGCATCGGTGTGGGCGTGGGCCGACAGGCCGCGTTCGGTGCGAGGGGGCCGCAGGAGGCGGACGCGGCGGTGAGGAGCGGTGCGGAGACGTCCGCCGCCTCCGCCGCCTCCGCCACATCCGACACTTCTCACGCGTCCCGCGCGTCCGACGTGTCCCCTCTCCCCACGGCGTCCGCCGCCTCCGCGGCGTCCGGCGGCGATCACCCGAGCGCCGCCGCCACGGAACCCGGCCGCGCCCCCGGCGATATCGGGAGCGTCGACGAAACCCCGTCCACCACCGGCACCTCGTCCACCACCGGCACCCCGTCCGCCACCGAGACCCCGTCCGCCACCGAAACCCCGGCCTCCACCCCCGTCGCCGGCCCCGACAGCCACACCGGGCTCGCCCGCCGAGCCGCCCCCGCCCCCGGTGCGGACGCGCCCGCGGCGCCCGGCGGCGGCCGTCCCTCGCGCGCCCGGCACCGGGCCGGAGGTGCCTACTCGGCGGACGCCCTCACCGTGGTCGAGCCGGGCGCGGACGCCGGGGGCGCGGGGGGTGGCCCGGGCGGCGCGCTCGACGTGCGGCGGCGGGCACTCGGCGAAGCGCACGGCGAGGCGGCCGGCACGGATCCGTTCACCCGCGAGTTCGAGGACTTCGCGGCCCGCGTCACCTGGGACGAAAGCTGGTCGCGCCCGGGCCTGGACCCCCGGACGAGGGCGCTGCTCACCCTGACCGCCCTCACCGTGGGCGGGCACGTCCAGGAGCTCCCCGGCCACGCCCGGGCCGCGCTCCGGCTGGGGGTCACACCGGGCGAGATCCAGGAGGCGCTGCGGCACACCGCCCTCTACGCGGGCCTGCCCGCCGCCAGGGCCGCCTTCGCCGCGATCCGGCCGGTCGTCGCCGACCGGCCCGTCCCGCCCTCCGAGGACGGCGAGCGGAGCACGTCCGGCCGCCCCGACCCGCACCTGTGACACCACGCCCCGACACCGTCCCGAGGAGCCGAAGAGCCATCATGAGGACATGAAACTCACCAAGTACGGCCACGCCTGCGTCCGTCTGGAGAAGGGAGGCCGCGCCCTCGTCATCGACCCCGGCGGGTTCACCGAGGAGGACGCGGCCGTCGGCGCGGACGCCCTGCTGGTCACCCACGAGCACCCGGACCACTTCGACGCGGGCCGCCTGCGGGCCGCCCTGGAGGCCAACCCCGCCGCCGAACTGTGGACGCTGAAGAGCGTCGCCGAACAGGTCTCGGCCGCGTTCCCGGGGCGGGTGCACACCGTGGGCGAGGGCGACGCCTTCACCGCGGCGGGGTTCGACGTCGAGGTGCACGGGCAACTGCACGCCGTGATCCACCCGGATATCGAGCGGATCACCAACGTCGGTTACTTCGTGGACGGCGCCCTCTTCCACCCCGGCGACGCCCTCACCGTTCCCGGCCGGCCCGTCGACACGCTGATGGTGCCGGTGATGGCACCGTGGAGCAGGGTCGCCGACGTCATCGACTACCTCCGCGAGGTCGCGCCGCGCCGGGCGATCGACGTCCACGACGCGCTCCTCACCGACCTGGCCCGGCCCGTCTACGACCGGATGCTCGGCCCGGACGGACCTGGCGTCGGGGGAGCGGACCACTCCCGGCTCGCGACGGGGGAGAGCGTCGAGATCTAGGAGCGGACGCGGGCGGGAGCAGCCGCGCGCGACCCCTCCCACCTGGGGAAACGGACGTTGTCAGACCCTCCCGTTAGGGTGGCCGCATGCGCATCGCCACCTGGAACGTGAACTCGATCACCGCCCGCCTGCCCCGGCTGCTGGCCTGGCTGGAGAGCAGCCGTCCGGACGTGCTGTGCCTCCAGGAGGTCAAGTGCGCCGCGGACGCGTTCCCCTACGAGGAGCTGCGCGGCCTCGGCTACGAGGCCGCGGTCAACGCCACCGGCCGGTGGAACGGCGTGGCCGTGCTCTCCCGCGTCGGCATCGCCGACGTGGTGACGGGCCTCCCGGGCGGCCCCGACTTCGAGGGCGCGCAGGAGCCCCGGGCCATTTCGGCCACGTGCGGGGCCGCCCGCGTCTGGTCGGTCTACGTGCCGAACGGCCGGGACGTCGAGCACGACCACTACGGCTACAAGCTCCGCTGGTTCGAGGCGCTGCGCGACGCGGTGGCCGCCGACGCGGCGGGCGACCGCCCGTTCGCCGTCCTCGGCGACTACAACGTGGCGCCGACCGACGACGACGTCTTCGACCCGGCCGTCTTCGAGGGCGCCACGCACGTCACCCCGGCCGAGCGCGCCGCCCTCGCCGCCCTGCGCGACACCGGCCTGTCCGACGTCGTGCCCCGGCCGCTGAAGTACGACCGCCCGTACACCTACTGGGACTACCGGCAGCTGTGCTTCCCGAAGAACCGGGGCATGCGCATCGACCTCGTCTACGGCAACGCGGCCTTCTCCGGCGCCGTCAAGGACGCGTACGTCGACCGTGAGGAGCGCAAGGGCAAGGGCGCGTCGGACCACGCGCCGGTCGTCGTCGACCTGGACGTGTAGATCCCGTCCGAGGCCGGGCCCCGTCCGAGGTCGAGTCCCCTTTGCGGCCGGTCCGTCTGCGGTCCGCGCGATGGTGTCGCGGCGCCTTCGCGCGGCCGCACAGCCGTCGCCCGGTGGCGGCAGCGGTGGCGGTACCGGCAGTGGTACCGGCAGCGGTCTCGGCGCCGCCCGTTCGGGAACGGCTCAGGCGAGGTTGTCGGCGACGCGCCGGAGTACGGAGACCGCCACCGCGTACTCCTCATCCGTGATGTCACCGACGAGCTCCGTGCGCACCCGGGCCATGTGCTCCTTCGCCGTCGCGAGATCCGCGCGGCCCTGGTCCGTGAGGGTGAGCCGGCCGTCCGCGCCGGCGACGAGCCGGCCCCGGTGCAGCAGCGCGTCGGCGGCGTGGGCGATCACCTCGGCACCCAGGCCGTAGGGAACGTCGACAGCGAGGATCTCGTCCCGGGTCAGGCCGTGTTCGGCCCGGGCGATGTTGTTGAGCGCCCACCATTGGGGCTGGGTCAGGTCGATGCGTGCCAGAGCGGCCTGTGTGTGCCGCAGGATCGCCTCGGTGGCGTGCCAGGCGACGAGGGCGATGGGCGGTTGGCCGGGTGCGGTGGTGCCGTTGTGCGAGGTGCTCACGTTCGTCATGATCGTGAAGGTAGAACCTCAAGCAGGGTTGAGGGCAAGGCCGGCTGCGCCCCGACTCTCTGAAGCCTCGCCCCTCCCTTCCCCCGCGCCTCACTCCGGTCTGGGTCGCGACCGCAGATACCGCATCTGCTCATGACTGAGCGCGTGCGCCCGCCGCGTATGGCGGATGATCGCCTCCAGCTCCTCCTCCGTGTGTTCGTCCAGTAGCGCCCGCCACCCCCTGCCGAGGTCGTCCCACACCGCGGCGACGCGCGCGAGCCGCTCCGGCACCGGAGTGACCAGTACCCGACGGCGGTCCCGCGGGTCCGGGGTGCGGCTGACGTAACCCTGCCGTTCCAGTCGGTCCACGAGGCGGGTGGCCGAACCCGTGGTCAGGCCCGTCAGGTCGGCGATCTGCCGGACGGTGAGCGGTTCCGGGTCGGCCGTCAGCAGACTCAGGCACTGCACGTCCGTCGGGTGCAGGCCGAGGTGGTCGGCGAGGGCCTGGTTGAAGAGGACGTACGCCGCCAGGTAGCGGCGGGACTCCCTCGACAACTCCTCGTAAAGCCGGGCCCGGCGGGGGTCTGTCATCCGGATCACACTCCAAAAAACGCTGCGCGGCGCAGCGATATGCCTCATAGTCTTCTGCGTGGCGCAGTTGCTGCGCCGCGCAGTCAGTTTACGTGAAGCACCCCCGCTATCCCCGGAGGAGACCCATGCCCACCATCGCCGTCACCGGAGCCACCGGAGCCCAGGGCGGGGCCACCGCCCGCGCCCTCCTCGCCGCGGGGCGGCGGGTGCGCGCCCTGACCCGCCGCCCGGACTCGACCGCCGCCGAGGAACTGCGCCGCCTCGGCGCCGACGTCCGCCACGCCGACCTCGACGACCCCGCCTCCCTCGACGCGGCCCTCGCCGGGGCCGACTCCCTCTTCGCCGTCACCACCCCGTTCGGCACCGACACGGCCACCGAGATCCGGCAGGGCAGGGCCCTCGTCGACGCCGCGGCGGGCGCCCGCCTCGGGCACATCGTGTTCACCTCCGTCGCCCACGCCGACCGCGGCACCGGGGTTCCGCACTACGAGAGCAAGCACCTGATCGAACGGCACCTGCGGGCGGCGGGTGTGCCCTGGACCGTGATCGCCCCGGCGGCCTTCATGGACAACTACACCGGCGGTTGGATCCTCGACGGGCTGCGGACCGGCGTCTTCGCCTGGCCGATGCCCGCCGGCCGACCGCTGACCCTCATCCCCGCCGCCGACATCGGCGCGTTTGCCGCGCTGGCCCTCACGCGCCGCGACGAGTTCGCCGGGCGGCGCATCGACATCGCGTCGGACGAACTCACCCCCGCCCGGATGGCGGAGACGCTCGCCACCGCCCTCGGCCGTCCGGTCGTCCACCGGGAGGTGCTCCTGGGCGAGGTCCGGAAGCGGTCCGCCGACCTGGCGGCCATGTTCGCCTACTTCACCACCACCGGCCTCGACGTCGACGTCGCCGGGCTGCGCCGCGCCTACCCCGAGGTCGGCTGGCAGAGCTTCGCCGACTGGGCCGCCGGCCAGGACTGGGCGGCGCTTCTGGCTGCCGCCCCCGCCTCGGCACATCACTGAGGTCCCGCCGCTGCCACGGGAGCGCTTGCGAAGCCCATCGGCCACTGGCCCACCGCACGCACCAGGCCCTGACCTGTGGCAGGGACGGGGTGCGGGAAGAGCACGATCCCACCAGGATCACCCGGCAGGCCCTCGACGCCGGCCGCGCTCGGGGCGAGACCGCCGACCGAGAGGCCCCGTCGGCACTCGCGGTGAACGCCGGTGGCCCCCCGCGCGTCGAGGGCCACCGTCCGCGCCCCGTTCGACCACGACTGCGTGAGACTCTCCGCACCGGAGCGGCTCGCCCTCACTCCCGAAGGAGGCCGGCGACCGGCAGTGACCGCCGAGCGTGCGCCGGTACGTTCTCCTGGCCCCCTTCGTCGCCGGCATCTCGCCGGGCGAGCGCGTACCGGACGGGCCGTCGGCGCCCTGGAGCGCATGACCCGCACCCCCGGACGCCTCGGAACCCCGACCCGCGCCGGCTACCGAACCGCAGGGCCCGCCCCCGAGCCGGCCCGCACCCGAACAGATTCCTGCGGCGTCCGGCCCCTACGGGATCCGCCCGCCCCGAGCCGACCCGCGGAGTCCGTCCGCTCCGAGCGGGCCCATACCCGAACGGGACGGCCCGAGCGGGCCTATCCAAGCCGCACCTGACCCAAGCCGAACCGGCCGCCGTTGCCCGCACGGCACCAAGCCACCCCGCGTGCGGCCACACGCGCGAAGCCACACCACCGACGGCCGCACCGCAACGCGTCCGCGCCTCCCCCGTTATGTTCTTCGCGGTCCTGCAAGAGGGCCGCTGGCCTCCGGGCCCGGCATGGCTGTTCCCCCCTGTCGAACGGATGACCTGGGGGGTGGTGTCACCGGGCCCGAGGGGCGCCGTCGAAGACGCTGATGAGAGGTCCGGCCACCGCCTGGCCCGGTGCAACGCCGAGCCGTTCACGGGCGGCAGGTCTGCATAACGTGGATGCGCGAGTACGGCGCCAACGTCAAGGCCGGCACGACACGAGCCCCCGTTCGGGAGGATGGCTTGCACAACAGCGACGACGTGGGTGTCTACCTCGGCCTTGACGTCGGAAAGACAGCTCACCACGGCCACGGGCTGACCCCGGCGGGCAAGAAGGTCTTCGACAAGCCCCTGCCCAACAGCGAGCCGAAACTGCGAGCCGTGTTCGACAAGCTGGCCGCGAAGTTCGGCACCGTGCTCGTCGTGGTGGACCAGCCCGCCTCGATCGGCGCCCTCCCGCTGACCGTCGCCCGCGACACGGGCTGCAAGGTCGCCTATCTGCCCGGCCTGGCGATGCGGCGGATCGCCGACCTCTACCCGGGCGAGGCGAAGACCGACGCGAAGGACGCCGCGGTCATCGCAGACGCCGCCCGCACCATGCCGCACACCCTGCGGTCGCTGGAGCTGACCGACGAGATCACGGCCGAGCTGACCGTGCTGGCCGGCTTCGACCAGGACCTTGCCGCCGAGGCCACCCGCACCTCCAACCGCATCCGCGGCCTGCTCACCCAGTTCCACCCCTCGCTGGAGCGCGTGCTCGGGCCCCGGCTCGGCCACCAGGCCGTGACCTGGCTGCTCGAACGCCACGGCTCCCCGGCCGCACTGCGCAAAGCCGGACGCCGCCGGCTCCTCGAGCTGATCCGGCCCAAGGCCCCACGCATGGCCCAGCGACTGATCGACGAAGTCTTCGACGCCCTCGACGAACAGACCGTCGTGGTCCCGGGCACGAGCACGCTCGACATCGTCATCCCCTCCCTGGCCCGCTCCCTGGCCGCCGTCCACGAGCAACGACGCGCTCTGGAAGCCCAGATCAGCGCCCTGCTGGAGGCCCACCCTCTTGCCAAGGTCCTGACCTCGATGCCCGGGGTCGCGGTCAGGACCGCCGCCGTCCTGCTGGTCACCGTCGGCGACGGAACCAGCTTCCCCACCGCCGCCCACCTCGCCTCCTACGCCGGCCTCGCCCCGGCCACCAAGTCGTCCGGCACCTCGATCCACGGCGAACACGCACCCCGGGGCGGAAACCGGCAGCTCAAACGCGCGATGTTCCTGTCCGCGTTCGCCGCCCTGCACGACCCAGCCTCCCGCACCTACTACGACAAATGCCGAGCCCGCGGAAAGACCCACACCCAGGCCCTCCTCCGTCTCGCCCGCCACCGCATCAGCGTGCTGTTCGCGATGCTCCGCGACGGCACCTTCTACGAACCCCGAACCCCACACCCCGCTTGACGAAAGACATAGAGGCACCCCCCGGAGACCGCCCCAAGCCGGCGCCTCGGCCGAGCGTCCGCCCCGCTCCGGCCGGAGGCCCGCCGCGCCTCAGTTCACCAGCCGCCGCAGGCGTACGGCGTCCGCCGAGCGTCCGCCAGCGTCCCGCCGAGTTTCGTCCGAGCGTCCGCCAGTGCCCGCCGAGCCTCCGCCGGGCGCCCGCCGAGCGTCCGTCGCGCTCCGGCCGGAGGCTCGCCGCGCCTCAGTTCACCAGCCGCCGCAGATCCACCGCGTCCGCCGAGCGTCCGCCGAGCTTCGGCCGAGCGTCCGCCAGTGCCCGCCGAGCCTCCGCCGGGCGCCCGCCGCGCTCTGGCCGAGCATCCGCCGAGCGCCTGCCGGGCGTCCGTCGCACTCCGGCCGGAGGCTCGCCGCGCCTCACTTCACCAGCCGCCGCAGGCCCACGGCGTCCGCCGAGCCTCCGCCGAGCGCCCGCCGGGCATCCGTCGGGCACCCGCCGCCGGCCCCCGCCTCAGTTCACCAACCGCCGCAGGTCCACCGCGTCCGCGAACGCCTTCATGCCCGCGTCGTTCGGGTGCAGGTGGTCTCCGCCGTCGAAGCGGGGCAGCATCCGTTCCGGGTGCTGTGGGTCGCGGATGGCCGCGTCGAAGTCGAAGACCGCGTCGTACACCCCGCCGTTCGCCCGGATGTGCCGGTTGATCGCCGTGCGCTGGGCCTCGGCCGTCGCCGTGCAGTCGTGGAAGCCGCCGCACGGCGCGATGGTGGCCGCGATGACCCGCAGGCCCCGCTCGTGCGCCCGTTCCGCGATCGACCGCAGTGCCGCGATCACCTGGGTGGCGGTGGTGCCGGCCCGGATGTCGTTGACGCCCTCGAAGACGATCACCGTCCGGGCCTGGGTCTGCGCCAGCACGTCGCGCTCCAGCCGGTGGCCGGCGCTGACGCCGCTGAGCGTGGTGCTCGGGCCGCTGCCCTGGTAGCGGTCGTCGACCACCCGGTTGCCGGAGATCCCGCTGTTGAGCACGCCGTACGCCGGCACCGCGTGCTGGGCGCGCAGCCGCCGGGCCAGCAGGTCGGGCCAGCGCCCGTTGGCCTCCGGGGTGGACCGTTCGCCGTCGGTGATCGAGTCGCCGAGCGCGACCACCGAACCCGGGCCGCCCCCGACGTCGACGCCGGTGAGCAGCGGCCAGTTGGCGAGCGTCCCGGTGTACGCGCCCGCGTCGCGGTCGGCCGTGCGGTCGCCGCCGCCGTCGGCGGTCAGGTACGACCGCTGGTTGGTGTAGTGGTGCACCGGCAACGTCCTTACGGTGCCGGGGAGATGGATGCTGACCAGGAGGCTGGTGTCGGGCGGCACCCGGAAGCCCAGCGGATCGCTGAACCGCTGCGTCCCGGCCGGCAGGACGACCGCCTGCTTTCCCCCGAACGTGAGCGTCCGGGGGGCGGCCGTCGCCGCCGCGCCCTTGCCCTGGAGCGCCACCGTCGCATGGCCGATCCGCACCGGCTCCGCGGCGAACGTGTTCTCCAGCCGGACCCGTGCCGTCGCCCCGCCCGCGCTGCCGTGCACCACCAGCCGCAGCGTCCGGTCCTTCCAGGGGCCGACGGCCGCGTACCCGGACGTGGGAGCGGCCCAACTGCCGGTCCACCCGTTCGAGGGAGCGCGCAGCGCCATGGAGAAGATGTGCAGCCCGACGGACGCGCGGGGGGTCTGCGGCAGGACGACCGAGTCCACTTCGCGCCCGCGGGCCACCGGCACGGTGACCGCGTGCAGCCGCGTCGTCTCCGTCCGGCGCCCGCCGGGGGTGTTGAGGTGGGGGAGGCCGACGGCCTTGGTGGTCAGCGGGCCCCGCCGCCAGTCCGGGGCCGTCAGCCGGTACGTGGTGCGGGACCCGTCGCGGTAGCGGACGGTCCCGGTGCCGCTCACGTCACCGCCCGGCCCGGACGCCGCGCTCCCCGCGACGAGGAAGGTGAGGGCGTCGCCGACGCCCCGCAGCCGGACGGTCTGGCCGGCCGCGCGGACGTTGTCCGGCGTGCCCGGCTTCGAGCGCGGCCAGCGCAGCGGGGAGCCGTCGACCGGCAGTTCCCGGCCGGGGGACCAGCCCGCCGCGGCGAGGTCCTGGGCGGAGAAGGAACCGCCCGCCCCGTCGAAGTCCGCCTCCCGCGGCCGGGCGTCGTCGCTCACCGCCTTGTTGTCGAAGAGCCGCTCCAGGGGGAGCGGCTCCTTCGCCGGTTCGGCCGGCGCACCGGGGCGGGCGAGCGCCGGGGTGTTCGCGAAGGCGACGGCGCAGACCGCCCCCGCCAGCACGGCTCCCGCCGCTCCCCGCCGTCTGTGCCGCCGCTTGGTGAGTGCTGTGCCGTGCGCTGTCCGGAGCATGCTTCTCATGCCTCCCGTGATTCCCCACGCTGAATGTGGCGGGATGAAGTTAGGGAGACGACCGGACCACGTCAAGGAGGCCGCCGGGCCTCGTCCCGCCGGTCCTCCGGCAGCGTGCGGGTGGTGGGGCCATCTGCGCGAGTGCGATCCTTGCCGGTATGAACATTCCCTTTTTGGACGGCTGGCGCAGGCGGCACGACGCGGCACGCGGGGGCGCCGCGCACGGCACGGCCGACTGGGACCCGGAGGGCCTGGCCGAGCTGTTGTCGGAGTGCGAACTGCTGCGCGCGCAGGCGGAGTCGGCGGGCGTGGCGCTCGACGACGGGCCGTCCTCCCTGGCCGCGCTCGACCAGCTGCAGCCGCGCTGGCGCGGCGACGAGGAGCTCCAGTCCTGGCTGGGCAACGACGCGGGGCTGTACCTGGGGACGGTGCTGGTGCGTACCGTCGGCGGCGCGGCCTGGTACATCCGGGCCGACGGACAGCCGGTGGTCCGGCTCGCCGGCGGCCGTGAGGTGGACGTGGTGGAGACCGGGCACGCCTGGGCGGAGGACGGCGCTCCGGAGCTCTCCCAGGTGTACGCCGAGCTGTCCGAGAAGTGACGGCGGGTGGGGCGGCGGGCCGAGGCTGTCTCTTATACAC
>NZ_JBPQTX010000093.1:0-23127 GCF_051386555.1 Streptomyces sp. URMC 126 | reverse complement strand
CCGCCACCCCCGCCGCCGCACCGGAACCCCGGCCCGCCGTGGCGGACACGGCGCCGGCGGCGGCCCCGGACGCCGAACTCACGCCCACCGAACGCGAGATCGCCGCCGTCTGGCGCGAGGTGCTGGGCCTCCGCGAGATCGACCCCGACGAGGACTTCTTCGAGGCCGGCGGGCACTCCCTGCGCGCCGTCCGGGTCCTGCTGCGGCTCCGCGAACGGCTCGGCGTCGACCTGCCGGTGCAGGTCTTCTTCGAGGCCCGCACGGTGAGCGCGCTCGCCGCCGTCTTCGACCGGGCCCGCGGCGCCGCCCCCGAGCCCCCCGCCGAGGACGACGACCTCGCCACCCTCACCGCCGACGCCGTCCTCGACCCGGACGTCACCCCCGCCGACAGCGCCCCGCACGACCCCCGGCGCACGGCCGCCCCCGAGCACATCCTGCTCACCGGCGCGACGAGCTTCCTCGGCGCCCACCTGCTCGCCCGGCTGCTGGACCGCACCACCGCCCGGGTGCACTGCCTCGTCGAGGCCGACGACCCCGCCGAGGCCGCCGGGGCGCTGGAACGCGCTCTGGCCCGGTACGGCGTCACCGTGCCGTGGGAGCGCGTCACGCCCCTCCCCGGCAGCCTCCGCGAACCCCGGCTGGGCCTGTCGCCCATCGCCTTCGCCCGGCTCGCCGCCACGGTCGACGTCATCCACCACGCCGGGTGCGATGCCAACCTGGCCCTGCCCTACGCCGAGCTGCGGGCGGCCAACGTGGGCGGTACCACCGAGGTGCTGCGGCTCGCCGCCCGCGACCGGGTCAAGGCCGTGCACTACGTGTCGTCGCCGGGCGTCCTCCTCGACCGCGACGCCGAACCCGGGATCCTGGCCCCGGACGGCCGGGTGCCCGCCGACCGCGTCCTGCCCTCCGGCTACGTCCGCAGCCGCTGGGCGGCCGAGGAACGGGTCGACGCGGCCCGCGAGCGCGGCATCCCCGTCTCCGTCTACCGGCCCGGCCGGCTCGGCGGCGACTCCACGACCGGCGCCGGCGACCCCGACTCCGCCTTCGGCCGGTTCCTCGCCGCCTGCGTCCGGCTCGGCACCGTCCCGGCCTACGGGCCGGACGCCGACTTCGACCTCGTCCCCGTCGACTACGCCACCGCCGCCCTCGCCGAACTGTCGCTGAAACCCGCGGCATTGGGCGGCACGTACCACCTCGCCCACCCGGTCCGCACCCGGTTCGCCGCCGTCGTCGAGCGGCTGCGCGCGGCCGGACACCCGCTGACGGAGACCGACCCGGAGGAGTGGACGCGCGCGGTGACCGCCGACCTCCTGGAGGCCGGCGGCGACGCCGACGAGTCCGTCGCCTCGGTCGCCGCCCTGGCCGGCGCCTCCCGGGGCATGCCCGGCTTCGGCAGCCTCCGCCTGGACGTCACCGGCACCCTCCGGGCGCTCGCCGGCGCGGTCCCCTGCCCGCCCCCGGACGGCCCGGCGCTGGACCGCTACCTCGACCACCTCACCGCCGCGGGTCCGCTGCCGCCGGCCGCCGGCTCCCGCACCCCCGGATCGGAGATCGTCATATGAGCGCCCAGAACGCCGAGCCCACGGTGGCGGGCCCACGGCTGCCCCTCCTGCCCGGGGCGGCGGCCGGGGGCCCGGCCGGGGCGCCGGAGACCGTCCCGCTGCACCTGGACGGCCCCCGGTGGCGGCGGCTCGCCGCACGCGCCGCCGAGCGGGGACTCGCCCCCGCCGCCGTCTTGGCGGGCGCGTTCACCGAGGTCCTCGCCCTGTGGTCGAAGGACCCGGCGTTCGCCCTGCGGTGGCGGGACGCGGCCGGCGCCCGCTCGGTGCCGGTCGACACCACGCCCGAGGGCACCTTCCTCGACCGGGCCCGGCGCCACGCCGAGGCCCCGCCGGCCGGCGCGGCGCCCGTACCGGCCGTGGAGTTCGCCGACGAACTCGCCGGCCCGGCCGCGCCGTACCCGGACGCCGGGCCGCCCGTCCTCGCCCTGCGGCTGCGGCCGGCGGACGACGGGGTGACCGCCGTATGGGAGAGCGCCCCCGGGACTCTTCCCGCCGGGATGACGGAGGACATGGCCCACTCCTGGTCCGCGCTGCTCACCGCCCTCACGGAGGACGCGGACGCCTGGACGGCGCCCGGCTCCCCGGTCCGGCTGCCCGCCGCCCAGGAGCGCGCCCGCGCCGAGGTCAACGCCACGGCCGCGCCCGTCCCCGAGGGACTGCTGCACGAGGCCGTGGGCCGGGCCGCCGCCCGCCACCCCGGACGCACGGCCGTCGTCGCCGGCGACCGCCGGCTGACCTACGCCGAACTCGCCTCCCGGGCCCGCCGCGTCGGCCGCCGGCTCCGCGAACTCGGCGCCCAGCCGGGCGGGTTGGTGGCCGTGTGCATGGAGAAGGGCTGGGAGCAGCCCGTCGGCATCCTCGGCGTCCTGGAATCCGGGGCGGCCTGGGTGCCCCTCGACCCCGCCCTCCCCGCCGAACGCCGGGAGTACGTCCTGGAGACGACCGGGGCCCGGATCGTCCTCACCCAGCGGTCGGTGGCCGGCCGGTGGACGTGGCCCGCCGGCGTCACCGTCCTCGCCGTGGACGACGACGCCGCGTGGGCCGGCGCCGACGACGGCCCGCTGGAGCCCGCCCAGACGCCCGAGGACCCGGCGTACGTGCTGTTCACCTCCGGCTCCACCGGCCGGCCCAAGGGCGTGGTCGTCCCGCACCGGGGCGCCCTGAACACCGTCCTCGACGTCAACGCCCGCTACGACGTCACCTGCGAGGACCGCTTCATCGGCCTGTCCGCCATGAGCTTCGACCTGTCGGTCTGGGACATGTTCGGCGCGCTCTGCGCGGGCGCCGCCCTCGTCCTGCCCGACCCGGGAGCCGAGCGGAACCCGGCGCACTGGCTGGACCTCGTCCGCCGCGAGGGCGTCACCACCTGGATGGGGGCGCCCGCCCTCTTCGAGCTGTTCTGCGAACAGGTCGAGCAGGACGACGAGCCGTGGGCCGACTCGCTGCGGCTGCTCATCCTCGGCGGCGACTGGATCCCGCTCTCGCTGCCCGCCCGCGCCCGGGACATCGCCCCCGACGTCCGGTTCGTCGGCCTCGGCGGCAACACCGAGGCGTCCGTGCTCTCCACCACCTACGACGTCGACGCCGTCGACCCGGCCTGGACCAGCATCCCGTACGGCAAGCCGCTCGCCAACCAGACCGTCCACGTCCTCGACGCGGCCCTCCGCCCCCGGCCCGTCGGCGTCCCCGGCGACCTGTACATCGGCGGCACCGGCGTGGCCCTCGGCTACTGGCGCGACCCCGAGCGCACCGCCGCCGCCTTCCTCACCCACCCGGAGACCGGCGAACGCCTCTACCGCACCGGCGACCTGGGCCGCTTCCTGCCGGACGGCAACGTCGAGTTCCTCGGCCGCGAGGACTTCCAGGTCAAGGTGGACGGCCACCGCATCGAACTCGGCGAGATCGAGACGGCGCTGCGCGCCCACCCGGCCGTCGACGCGGCCGTCGTCGTCGCCCTGCCCCGGACGGACGGCGAACCGGGCCACCGGGCACTCGCCGGGTACGTCACCCCCGCCGGCGCGGCCCGCCCCGAGCCGGCCGCGCTGCGCGCGTACCTCGCGGACCGGCTGCCGTCCTACCTGTGCCCCGCCCACCTGGCCGTGCTGGACACGCTGCCGCTGACCGCCCACGGCAAGGTGGACCGCGCCGCGCTGCCCGCCCCCGGCGACCGGCCGGCACCGGCCGGCGAGGACGCCCCGCGCACCCCCCTGGAGAGCGAACTCGCGGCCCTGTGGGGGGAGATCCTCGGCGTCGACCGGGTCGGCGTGCACGACACCTTCTTCGAACTGGGCGGCAACTCGCTGCTCGGCATCCGGGTGATGAACCGGCTGCGGGAGCGGCTCGGCGTCGACGCCGACCCGCACGCCATCTTCCGCCACCGCACGGTCGCCGAGCTGGCCCGGGCCGTGGAAGGGGAGCGGGACGGCGCCGCCGGGCACACCGGGCTCCCCGCCGTCCGCCCCGACCCCGGCGCGGCGCACGAGCCGTTCCGCCTCACCGACCAGCAGCAGGCGTACTGCGTCGGCCGCACCGGAGCCCTCTCCTCGGGCAACGTCTCCGCCCACATGTACCTGGAGTTCGAGGGCGCCGGCCTGGACCGCGCGCGGTTCGAGCGGGCCTGGCGGCGGGTGGTGGACCGGCACCCCATGCTGCGGGCCGTCGTCCTGCCCGACACCATGGAACAGCGGGTGCTGGAGACCGTGCCGCCGTACACCATGCCGGTGGTCGACCTCCGCGACGCCGGCGAGGACGCCGTACGGGACGGCCTGGCCGCCATCCGCGAACGGTACTCGCACGAGGTGCGGCCGGTGGACACCTGGCCGCTGTTCGAGGTCGTGGTGGCCGAGCTGCCCGACGACCGGTACCGGGTGCACTTCAGCATCGACGCCCTGTGCAGCGACTTCGCCAGCGCCCGGATCGTCTTCGACGACCTGACCCGCTGCTACGCCGACCCGGACGCCGAACTCCCGCGGCCCGCCCTCTCCTACCGGGACTACGTCCTGGCCACCGCGGGCCTCGACCGCACCGAACAGCACCGCGCCTCGGCCGCCTACTGGGAGCGGCGGCTCCCGTCGCTGCCGCCGGCCCCGCGCCTGCCCATGGTCCGCAGCCCCGAGTCGGTGACCGAGCCCCGGTTCGTCCGCCGGTCGGTACGGATCCCCGCCGAACGCTGGGACCGGCTGGTGGCCCGCGCCGGCGAGGCCGGCCTCACCCCGGCCGGACTGCTGCTCGCGGCCTACGCCGAGGCCCTCGCCCCGTGGGCCCAGGAACCCCGCTTCACCCTCAACGTCACCAACCTCAACCGGCTCCCGGTGCATCCCGAAGTCGACGCGACGGTCGGCGAGTTCGCGTCGTTCGCGCTCGTCGAGGTGGACGCCGCCGGCGGCGACGGCTTCGCCGTCCGCGCCCGCCGCGTCCAGGAGCGGCTGTGGAGCGACCTCAGCCACTCCTACGTCAGCGGCGTCCACCTCCTGCGTGAACTCATGCGCCTGCGGGGCGGGTACGACGGCGCCCTGATGCCGGTGGTCTTCACCAGCGCGGTGCCCCTCGCCGGCGGCACCGCCGGGCTGCTGGGCGGCCTGCTCCGCCAGGTGGGCGGCATCACCCAGACCCCGCAGGTGTGGATGGACCTGCTGACCGAGGTGCAGGACGGCGACCTCGTCGTCAACTGGGACGTCCAGGAAGCCCTGTTCGACCCCGCCCTGCTCGACGAGATGTTCGCCGGGCTCGGCGGCCTGCTGGAGCGGCTCGCCGACGACGACAGCGCCTGGACCGCGGCGGACCCCCTGCCGCCGTCCGCCCGGCTCGCCCCGGCCGCCGCCGGCTTCGGCGACGGCGGCACCCGCGAACTGCCCGAACGCCTCGTCCACGACGCCTTCCGGGAGCAGGTGGCGCTCCGGCCCGACGCCACCGCCGTCGTGGCCGCCGGCCGCACCCTCACCTACGCCGCGCTGCACCGCGAGGCCTGCCGCGTCGCCCACTGGCTGCGCGCCCGCGGCGCGGCCCCGGACCGGCCCGTCGGCATCGTCCTCGACAAGGGCTGGGAGCAAATCGTCGCCGCCTACGCCGTCCTGTACGCGGGCGCCCCCTACCTGCCCGTGGACCCCGACGCGCCGGCCGACCGGATCCGCGCCCTCCTCGACCGCTGCGGCGCCGGCCTCGTCCTCACCCGCCGCGGCCTGGCCGGGCACGCCGCCGGGCGGGAGGCGCTCGCCCTCGACGAGCCGCTCCCGGCGGACGTACCGGACACGACGGAACCGCCCGCGCCCGCCGCGACCCCCTCCGACCTCGCCTACGTGCTGTTCACCTCCGGCTCCTCCGGCCGCCCGAAGGGCGTGATGACCGAACACCGCGGTGTCGTCAACGCCCTGCGGGAGACCGTCGAGGAGTTCGGCGTCGGCCCCGGCGACCGGGTGCTCGCACTGACCGCGCTCCACCACGACATGTCCGTCTTCGACGTGTTCGGTGTGCTCGGCGCCGGCGGGACGCTGGTGATGCCCGAGGCGGAGCGGCGCCGCGAGGCCGCGCACTGGGCCCGGCTGCTGACCGAGCACCGGATCACCCTGTGGAACTCCGTCCCCGCGATGATGGAGATGCTGCTGGAGCACCTGGGCCCGGACCTCGGCGCCCTGGAGCCGCTGCGGCTGGCCTTCCTCGGCGGCGACTGGCTGTCCGTGCCCGCCGTCCGCCGGCTCACCGAGGAGGCGGACGTCGAGGTGGTGAGCGTCGGCGGCCCCACCGAGACCACGCTGTGGAACATCCGGCACCGCGTCCGCCGCCTGGACCCGGACCGGCGCACCGTCCCGTACGGCACGCCCATCGCCAACACCCGCTACCGGATCCTCGACGAGCGGCTGCGCGACCGGCCGGTCTGGGCGACGGGGGAGATGTACGTCGCGGGCGTCGGCCTCGCGCGCGGCTACTGGGACGACCCCGAGCGCACCGCCGCCGCCTTCCTCACCCACCCGGAGACCGGCGAACGCCTCTACCGCACGGGCGACCTGGGCCGCTTCCTGCCGGACGGCACCATCGAGTTCGTGGGCCGCGCCGACTTCCAGATCCAGGTCGGCGGCCACCGGATCGAACCCGGCGAGGTCGAGGCGGCGCTCCTGGCGCACCCCGAGGTGACGGCGGCCGTGGTGACGGGCCGCCGGGCGGCCGGCCGGCCCGGTCACCGGGGCCTGACCGGGTACGTGGTTCCGGCCGCCGGCGCGGACCGGGACGGGCTCGCGGCCCGGCTGCGCGACCATCTGCGGGGCGTCCTCCCCGGCCACATGGTGCCGTCCGCGTTCACGGTCCTCGACACGCTGCCGCTCAACGCCAACGGCAAGGTGGACCGGGCGGCCCTGCCCGAACCCGCCGCCGAACCGGCCGGCTCCCCGGACGCGCCCCGCTCCGCCGTCGCCGAGGTCTGCGCCGGCGTCTGGGCCGAGGTGCTGGACCGGCCGGCGGTCGGCGAAGACGAGAACTTCTTCGCCCTGGGCGGGGATTCGGTCCTCGCGACCCGCATCGTCACCCGGCTCCGGCAGGTCTTCACCTCCGACGGGATCTCGCTGCGGACGCTGTTCCTGTCGCCGACCGTCGCCGGGCTCGCCGCGGCGATCACGGCGGGGGAGGAGGTCCCCGGCCGCTCCGAGGCGGTCGCCGGGATCCACCTGAGGGTCTCCCGGATGACCCCGGAGGAGGTCGCCCGCGAGCTGTCCGCCCGCCGGGCCGCGGTGAAGGACGGTGCGGAAGCGTGAACCTGACGACGGATCAGCCGGCCGGGCCGCCGCTGCTGCACGAACGCGTCGCCCGCCGGGCGGCGGAGAGCCCCGACGCCGAGGCGGTGACGGCCGGCCGGGAACGGGTGACCTACGCCGAACTGGAGGAGTCCGCCGAGGCCCTCGCCGCGTACCTGCGCCGGCTCGGCGCCGGCCCCGAGACGCCCGTCGGCGTCTGCCTGGGCCGCACCCCGTGGCTCGTCGTCGCCGTCCTCGGCGTGCTGAAGGCCGGGGCGGCGTACGTGCCGCTCGACCCGGCGTTCCCCGCCGACCGCATGGAGTTCATGCTGCGGGACAGCGGCGCCCGCCTGGTCGTCACCGAGGACGCGCTCCGCGCCCGGCTGGAGGGCGGCCCCGCCTCGGTGGTGTCGCTGGACCGCGACTGGTCCCGCATCGCCGCCGCCGACCCGGGCGCCAACCCGCACACGGGCCCCGACGCGGGGAACCTCGCCTACGTCCTCTACACCTCCGGCTCCACGGGCCGCCCCAAGGGCGTCGCCGTCGAACACCGCAGCGCGGCGGCGCTCGTGGACTGGGCGCTGACCCGGTTCACACCCCGCGAACTGCGGTACACCCTGGCCTCCACCTCGCTCTGCTTCGACCTGTCGGTCTTCGAGCTGTTCGCCCCGCTGGCGAGCGGCGGCACGGTGGTCCTGGCGGAGACGGTCTTCCACCTGCCGGTGGCCGCCTCCCGGCGGCCGGTCACCCTGGTCAACACCGTCCCCAGCCTCCTCCTCGACCTGCTGGCCTCCGGCCCGCTGCCGGCCTCCGTGGTGACGGTCAACCTGGCCGGGGAGGCACTTCCGGCCACCCTGGCGCGGAAGTTGTACGGCACCGGGACCGTCGAGCGCGTGCACAACCTCTACGGCCCGACCGAGGACACCACGTACTCCACCTGGAGCACGGTGCCCCGGTGCTGCGCCAAACCGCTGATCGGCAGGCCGGTCACGGGAACGGACGCGTACGTCCTGGACGCCGCCGGCCGGCCGGTCCCGGACGGCGACGCCGGGGAGCTGTACCTCGCCGGTGCGGGACTGGCCCGCGGCTATCTGGGCCGGCCGGGCCTCACGGCCGAGCGGTTCCTCCCCGATCCGTTCTCCGGGGTGCCCGGGGCCCGGATGTACCGGACCGGCGACCTGGCCCGGCGGCTGCCCTCGGGCGAACTCGACTACCTGGGACGGGCGGACCAGCAGGTCAAGGTGCGGGGGCTGCGGATCGAACCGGGGGAGATCGAGGGCGCGCTGCTGGAGCGGCCGGAGGTCCGCAGGGCCGCCGTCGTCGCCCGCGGCGGCGCGGCCGACGCCGCCGGACTGGTCGCGTACGTCGAGTGCGACGGGCGGCCGGACCCCGCCGTGCTCAGGAAGCACCTGGGGAGCCGGCTGCCGTCCTACATGGTTCCGGCCGTGTTCGTGCCGATGGCCGCCCTGCCGCTCACCGTGACCGGGAAAATCGACGTCAACGCCCTCCCGGAACCGCCCGGCTGACCCGCCGTCGGGGCGGGGAATTCACCGGAACCAAGGGCGGCCGAAATTCTCGGCCGCCCATCGGAATAGCCGGAAATCGAGTGCTAAACTCGCGCCACCATGCGCGGTAAGGTGACCCTTACTCGATGAGGCGGCGGCTCGCCGGAATGAATTCGGAAACGATTGTCAATGCACCGCCCATGGCTCCGCCGGCCGCCGCAGCAACCCAACGGAGAGGCTTTAGTGAGCGCCACGGATACCGCGGTGGGCCGGCAGGCCCGCATCGTGCTCATCATCACCGTCGTCGCCTCGGCGCTATTGGTCATCGATATCACTATCGTTTCCGTGGCGCTGCCGTCGATCCAGTCCGATCTCGGCGGTTCGCTGGCCGCCCTGCAATGGATCATCATCGGGTACACGGTCACGTTCGGCGCCTTCCAGCAGGCGGCCGGCTCGCTCTCCGACCGGCTGGGCCGCCGGGTCATGTTCATGAGCGGCATCGCGCTGTTCACCCTCTCGTCCCTCGCCTGCGGCATCGCCCCCAACGCGCTGACGCTGGACCTGGCCCGCGGTGTGCAGGGCATAGGCGCGGCCTTCGTCCTGGCCAACGCGATGCCGCTGATCGCCCAGGTCTACGAGGGCCAGGCCCGCAACATGGCCATCGCCGTCTGGGGCACCACCCTCGGCGCCTGCGGCGCCGTCGCGCCGGTCATCGGCGGTCTGCTGGTCGACCTCACCCAGTGGCGCTACCTGTTCCTGATCAACGTGCCGATCGGGGCGGTCGCCCTCTTCCTCTGCCGCACCCGGCTGCCCGCCGACCCGCCGCGCTCCTCCCTGTCCGGCATCGACTGGACCGGCGCCGGCCTGCTCGTCCTCACCCTCGGCGTCGTCAACTACGCGCTGACCCAGGGCGAGGAGCAAGGCTGGGCGAGCGCCGCGACCCTCGTCCAGCTCGGGGTGGGCGTGGTGCTGCTCGCCGGATTCCTGGTCCTGGAACGGCGGGTGCAGGCCCCCACCCTCGACCTGACGCTGTTCAAGGTCCCCACCTTCGTGGCGGCCACCCTGATCGCCTTCTTCTCCCGCTTCGCCACCGTCGGCGGCTCGGTGTACTACATCCTGTACTTCCAGAGCGCCCGCGGCCTCAGCCCGCTGCAGAACGGCCTGCTGATGATGGCCATCTTCGCCCCCCAGCTCGGCATGGGCCTGGTCGCCGGCAAGCTCCAGGCCAAGTACTCGCCGTCGCACATCATCGCCGCGGGCTTCGGCATCCTCGCCGTCGGCGGCGTGGCCATGGCCTGGTCGTTCGACCGCGACACCACCATCTGGGCCGCCCTGCCCGGCCTGCTGCTCTGGGGCGTCGGCGGCGGGCTGGCCGGCAGCCCGTCGATGTCCCTCGCCGTGAACGTGGTGCCCAAGCAGCGCGCCGGCATGGCGTCCGGGGCCATCAACAGCCTCTTCATGTTCGGCGCCGGCACCGGGGCCGCCATCTTCGGCGTCCTCTTCCGCGCCCGCATCTCCGACCAGGCCGACGGGGAGCCCGTGCTGGCCGGAACCGACCACGACGCGATCGTCTCCGCCGCCGCGCAGGGCGACATCACCCGCGCGCTGGAGCACGTCCCGGACGCCGCCGCCGACCAGGTCCGCCGCACCCTGGAGACGGCCGTCTCCGACGGCGCGTCCACCGTGATGACCTGGGCCGCCGCCATCTGCGTGGTCACCGCGGCCGTCGCGCTGACCCTGGTCCGCAAGAAGGACCTGCTCACCGGCGCCCCCGAAGCGGAGAAGAGCCCGGGCAAGGCCGAACCCGAACCGGCCTGAGCCCCCGTCACCACCAGCCCGTCCCGCCCACGCCAGGAGCCCCCGCATGACCCCGTCCGGCCGCACCTCCCCGCAGCGCCTCCTGGTCCTGGGCGGTACGGGCTTCGTCTCCGGCGCCGTCGCCCGCGAGGCCGTCGCCCGCGGGCACGACGTCACCTGCGTGGCCCGCGGCACCGGCGGCGCGCCGCCCGCCGGGGCCCGCCTGCTGCGGGCCGACCGGGCCGCCCCCGGCGCCCTCGACGCCCTGCGCGGCACCGTGTTCGACGCCGCCGTCGAGACCGCCACCCTCGCCCTGCCCTGGGTACGGGCGGCGCTCGCCGCCGTGACCGCCGCCCACTGGACGTTCGTCTCCTCCATCAGCGTCTACGCCGACACCCACACCCCCGGCCAGGACGCCCGCACCGCACCGCTGCGGCCCGCCCTGCCCGACGACACGGCCGCCTACGACCCCGCCCGTGACCCCGAGCCGTCCCAGGCCCGGTACGGCGGCGTCAAACTCGCATGCGAGGCGGCCGTGCGGGAGGCGGCCGGCGACGACCGGGCGTTCGTCGTCCGGCCCGGGCTGCTCACCGGTCCGGGCGACGACGTCGGCCCGTTCGGCTACTGGCCGCTGCGGATGGCGCGCGGCGGCCCCACCGCCGTACCGCCCGCCGCCGGGGAGACGGGCCGCCCGCTCCCCGCCCAGCTGCTGGACGTCCGGGACCTGGCGGCGTGGATCGTCGACGCCGCCGAACAGCGGACCGCCGGGACCTTCGACGCCGTGGGTCCCGCGGCGACCCTGACGGACCTGCTGGCGGAGACCGCCGACGCGGTGGGCCGGGAGCCCGAGCTCGTCCCCGTCCCCGAACCCGTCCTGGCCGAGGCGGGCGTCCGGCCGTGGACCGGCCCGCACTCGCTGCCGCTCTGGCCGCCACGGGAGCTGTACGGCGCCCTCGCCCGGAACCCCGGACCGTCCGCCGACGCCGGGCTGCGCACCCGGCCGGTCGCCGACACCGCCCGCGCGGTACTGGACGACCGGCTGGGCCGGGCCGCCGGACGCCGCCCCCCGGCCGGCCTCACCCCCGTCGAGGAGGCCGCCCTGCTCCGCCGGCTCGGCCTCTGACCCCGCCCGACAGCACGTCACACCGGCCCCTGCAACCCCGGTTGCAGGGGCCGATGCCATCCTCGGTTGGCATACATCCGGCCATCGGCGTTGATACGTTCGGGCGCGATTTCGACGCCCCCTCAGGGGCTCACCCCCTTCGGACGCGCCCGTTCGGACCCCTGTTTGGATGCCCCCGCTCGCTCGGGGGCTCCCCCTCCCAGACGCCCCTGCTCCCCCAGGAGACGCCGTGGCCCCGGCAGCCCAGCCCATACCCGCCCCGACGGGCCCCGCCGCGCCGGCACCCGCACCGGCCGGACCGCTCCCCACGAGGCTCCCCTCGCTCACCGGCCTGCGGTTCGTCGCCGCCTTCGCGGTGTTCGCCGCGCACGCCTACTTCACCTTCTGGTTCGACGGCGTCTGGGAGGGCAACGAGGCGGCCACCTTCGCGCTGATCGTCGCCCGCTCGGGCGTCGCCTTCTTCTTCCTGCTCAGCGGATTCGTCCTGGCCTGGTCCGCCCGGCCGGGCGACCGCGCGGGCGCCTTCTGGCGGCGCCGCGCGACGAAGATCTACCCGACGCACGTCGTCACCTGGCTCGCCGCCCTGCTGCTCATCGACTGGGCGGGCGGCCAGGTCACGGCCCGGCAGGCGGTGCCCAACCTCTTCCTCGTCCAGTCCTGGTGGCCGGTCTTCGACGTCTACGACAGCGTCAACGGCGTCTCCTGGTCGCTGTCCTGCGAGGCCTTCTTCTACCTCGTCTTCCCGCTGCTCGTCCCGCTCGTCCGGCGCATCCCCGCCGCCCGGCTGTGGGCCTGCGCCGGGGCCGCGGCCCTCGCGGTGATCCTGCTGCCCGCCCTGGTCACCGCGGTGACCTCGGCCGAACCGTCGTTCTACGGACTGCCCACGACGCTCCACCGGTACTGGGCCGTCTACACCTTCCCGCCCGCGCGCCTCCTGGAGTTCGTCCTCGGCATGCTGCTCGCCCGGGCCCTGGCGGAGGCGGGCGGCACCCGCGTACGGTTCCGGCACGCCCTGCCCGCCCTGGCGATCGGCTACCCGCTCGCGATGTACGTGCCGTTCCTCTACGCCATCACGGCCGTCCTGGTGATCCCGATGGCGCTGCTGGTCCTCGCGGGCGCCGGCGCGGACGTCCGCGCGTCCCGCTCGCCGCTCCGGAGCCGGACGGCGGTGTGGCTGGGCGACGTCTCCTTCGCCTTCTACATGGTCCACATGCTCGTCCTCACCTACGGCTACCGGCTGGTGGACGAGAACCACACGGGCGGCGACGGCTTCCGGGCCTTCCTGGCCGTCACGTTCCTCGCCGTCTCGGTGGCGGTGTCGTGGGCGATGTACGCGGGGGTGGAACGCCCGCTGACCAGGCTGCTGGGGTCCGGGCGGCGACGGTCCTGACGGCCGCTTGGGGCGCCCGGAAATGAGGAACCGCCCCCGACGGGGGCGGGGGCGGTTCCTGTCCGTGGGGCGCGCCGGGCGCGCTCAGCCGGCCTCCGGCACCCGCCGGTGGACCGTGCCGTGCGGGGCCTCGCAGTGCCGCCCGCCGCCCGCCTCGCCGGAGCCGACGCCCACCAGCTCGCCGGGCGCCTCGCACACCTCCAGCGTCGCGTGGGTGATGCCGTACCCCGCGCGGAGGTCGGCCTGGACGGCGGTCCGCACCGTGTGGCAGTCGCCGCCCGGCTCGACCAGTACGTGCGCCGAGAGCGCCACCTCACCCGAGGTGATCTCCCAGATGTGCAGGTCGTGGACCTCCACCACGCCGTCCTGCCGCGCCATCCGGGCACCCACCTCGTCCGGCTCCATACCGGGGGGCGCGGCCTCCAGGAAGATCCGCCCCGAGGCGCGGACCAGGGACACCCCGGACCGCAGCATCAGGGCCACGACCACCAGCGTGGCGATGGCGTCGGCGCGGGTGAACCCGGTCAGCATGACCACCGCACCGGCCACCGCGGTGGCGATGAAGCCGTACAGGTCGGTGATGATGTGCTGGAAGGCGCCCTCCACGTTGAGCGAGGACCGGTTGGCCTTCGACATGCACCACGCGGCGGCGATGTTCACCACCACGCCCGACACGGCGGTCGCCAGCACCATGCCACCGCCGACCTCCGGCGGGTCGATCAGCCGCTCCACGCTCTCGTACGCCAGCCAGACGGACAGCAGCAGCAGGGTCAGCCCGTTGCCCTGGGCCGACAGGATCTCCGCGCGCTTCAGCCCGTAGGTGTAGCCGCCCTTGGCGGGACGGGCCGCCAGCCGCATCGCCACCAGGGCCAGCACGATGGAACCGGCGTCGGACAGCATGTGGGCGGCATCGGAAATCAGGGCCAGGGAATGGGCCAGGAAAGCGACGACGACTTCCACCGCCATATAGGCCAGGATGAGGCCGAGCGCGATGCTCAGCCAGCGCCGGTCCGCGTCGGCGGCCACGCCGTGGCTGTGCCCGCCGTGACCGTGGCCGTGGTGGTGTCCGTGCCCATGGCCATGGTGGTGACCGCCGTGGGCGTGGGAATCGTGCCGGTGACCCTCCCCGTCCGCCGTCGTGTCGCCGGCATGCCGGTGCGCCTGTTGCATGAAACCCCCTCGTTCCGGGCTGGGCAGGGAAAGTGAAGCGCATTGTTTCGGCGATTTCAAAGGCTGCAATGGAGACGGTTATCAAGAGCGCCGTCCCATGCGGTAATTTCCCGTTTTCTTTCCCCGGCATTCCGGACGGGACCACCCCGTCGGTGGCCGGAAAACACCGGCGCACGACGGAGAACGCCAGGAAACGGCGTGGCGGCGACGGTATCCGGACAGATCGCGGCGGCGGGGCGGCGTGGGCCCGGGTTCGCGGGGTGATGACGGGCGGAGAGGGGGCCGGGACCGGCCGGAGACCGCGGCCGGTGGCCGTCGTACGGGACGAGGGCGGGTGGTACGCCCGAAGCGGCTTTTCCGCGGCGGTGGTTGGGCAACGGACCGGAGGCGGGGCGTGGGCCGGTGTGCCGAACCCGGCCCGGAACCCGGCTGCCCGCTCTGTTCGGCGAAGCCGGAAGAGGGGCGAGGGGAGCGAGTGGAGTGTGGCGGGGGGCCGGGAGATCGCGAAGGGGGCTCACAGAGGAAGAACGGGAAGCCGGAGAGCGGTGGGCGACGCGGGCACTTGGGAGCGGACGGCAGCGCGTGAATGAGAACCGGGCGAGCGAATCCGCGACTTGGGGGGCCCGGCGGAAAACGTCGTGGACGCGTCTGCTCATCGGCGGTGCGTGGACTCCCGTTTCCCCGAGGGTTCGCTCAAGTACGCGAGCGGTTCGAAGGGGTGCGCGGTGGTCGCCCTCGCGGCGGACGCGGGCGTGCCTTCGCGGCGCTTCGGCCCAAGGCCGCCGAGAACGGCGGACGGGCCTTCGCCCCCTCCCCGTCCTTTCCCTCCACCGCCGGTTCCCTTTCGGCCCCCGGTACGCGCTCGCGGTGGGCTCGTGGGGTGCGAACGTTCCGCCATCCGCGTGGTGAATCCGCTCGCGCCCTACGAGAAGCGAGACTTCGCCGGACACTTTTTCCGATGCTTCGTATCAGCGTAACGACGGGCTCCTCAATCGCCCGGAGGTCGCTGGAAATCCGGCGTAGCGGGCCCCGCGGGGCCACGGCCCGGTGCACCGGACCACCGGGCCGTACGCCCAGGAGGTTCTGCCATGTCCCTTCTTCCCGCCACGCTGAACAGCGCGGCCGTACTGGCCGCCGCCACGGGACTCACAGGCGCCGTCACCTTGCTGGCGGTCGTCGTCGCCTCCGTCGCCGCCCGCAGTCCGCAACGCCGCAGGGACGCCCGGGCGACCCTTCGCATCCTGGTCAGGCGGCGCCCGCGGCGGTGACACGCGGCAGCCGCCGCGGGGATGGCGACCAGTCACCCAGCGCGGTGCCGGGGTGGTTGCCCCAAGTGTGTGACGGGCCAACGGGGTTGTGCGTGCGGCGGGTGCCGGTCCGCGCGAACCGGCAGGGAGGGGCGGCTACTCCCCGGCATTCAAGGTCATCGGGGAGGAGCGGCCGGTACTCGAAACCGCCGAGGCACGGGTCCGGGTCCGCGCCGCCGGCGCCCGTCTCATGAACGTCTCCGGCGCCGTGCCGGCCCGCTCGGCCCGGACGTGCCGGCGTCGCCGGGGGGCGTCGGCGCGTCGCCGATCACCGGCCCGGCGGCGAGTACGGCCGCGTCCTCCGCCGACGCGGGCGGCACCGCGTCCGGAGCGGGCGCCCGCCCCTCAGGCCGCCCCGCCGAAGAGCTGGGTCCAGTACGTGCCCGCCGGGCCGCCGCCCGCGAAGCCGACGCCGAGGTGGGTGAAGTCCGGGGTGAGGATGTTGGCGCGGTGGCCGGGGCTGTTCATCCAGCCTTCGACGACCTCGGCGGGGGAGCGCTGGCCGCAGGCGATGTTCTCGCCGATGGAGCGGTGGACGCAGCCCGCCGCGACGGCGCGGTCCCAGGGCCGGCCGCCGTCCGGCGCCGTGTGGGAGTGGTAGCCGCGTGCCGCCATGTCCGCGCTGTGCGCCTGGGCCGCGGCCGTGAGCCGTGGGTCGCCGTCCAGCGGACGCAACCCGGCGGCGGTCCGGTGGACGTTGGTGAGGGCGAGGACGTCGGCGGCCGTGCGCGCCAGCCCTTCGGCCGTGAACGGCCGGGCCCACAGCGCCGTCCAGAAGGTGTCGCCGGTGCGGGCGTCCACCGCGCGGGCCACTCCGGTCGCCGTCAGGGCGGGGTCCCGCACCGGGCCCGACGACCGGGCGTCCCTAAGGCAGAACTCCAGGAAGGCGGCGGGTGATCGCGGGCCCGACACCAATGACTCCGCCAGCCCGAGGTAGGCGTAACCACACGCTGTGACCTGCTGGAACACCGAGATGCCGGACGGCCCCTCGGAAGTCGGCCGGCCCTGCCGGGCCATGCCGTCGGCGTGCCGGCGCGCGGCCTCGACGAGCCGCGCGTCCACGCTCACCGGCGGCACGCCGGCGCGGGCGCGCTCGGCGTTGACGAGGGCGGTGAACTCGCGCGCGTCATCGGGTACGGAATCGGGGCCGGGTGCCGGGTCGGGCGCGGGGCCGGGCTCGTCCGCCACCTCGATGCCGAAGTCGCGCGCCACACCGGCCAGCCCGTCCGCGTACCCCTGCCCGAGAGCGCGCAGCTTCCAGCCGGGCCCGCGCCGGTAGACCTCGGCGAGGAGCAGCACCGTCTCGTCCGTCGGCCGCGGCGGCGCGAAACGGGCGAGCGCGCGGCCGTCCGGCCCGGTGATCCGCAGGTCGGGGAGGGGCAGCGCGGCCGGCCGGGTGCCCGGCTCCTCGGGGCTGACGACGACCGTCAGACGGCTCGCCCCCGGGCGGAGGGCGGTGCGGTCGACCGTGACCCGGCCGGGACCGAGCCGGACGCCGGGCGCCGACGGCTGGTTGTAGAAGACGAAATCGGCGTCACCGGCCACCTTCCCGTCCGCCCCCGTGATCAGGACCGACACGTCGTAGGGGCCCTTCACCTCCACGGTCAGGGCGCCGTCGGGCAGCTCCAGGGTGGCGCCGGGGACCAGCGTGCTCATCGTTCATCACGTCCTCGCCGTACGGGAAACGGGACGCGGCCCCCGCCGGCGCCCGCTTCCCACCGATGGGAACGCCGGGGGAGGGGGCGCCGGTTCCCGCGCCTGTCGTCGTCCCGCCATCGGCGCGTTGTTACGCTGCCGGTATGTCCTCTCTGCCGTCGGTCGACGACATCCGTGCCCTTCACGAGAAGTACGCCCCCACACCGGAGGCGTTCGACCTCGTCTACACCCACTGCCGCGTCGTCGCGGAGCTCGCCGAGGGACTGCGGGCCGGGGCGGCGCCGGAGGCGGACGCGGAGTGGGTGCGGGCGGGGGCGCTGCTGCACGACATCGGCGCGTACGAGCTGTTCGACGCGGACGGCGGGCTGCGGCTCGGGGAGTACATCCGGCACGGGGTGATCGGGCACGGGATCCTGCGGCGGGAGGGGTTCCCGGAGCGGCTGTGCCGGTTCTGTTCGTGCCACATCGGGGTCGGCGTCACGCGGGACGACATCCGTCGGCAGGGACTGCCGCTGCCGGAGGCGGACTACGTCGCGTCGACGCTCGAAGAGCAACTGGTCATGTATGCCGACAAGTTCCATACGAAGAGCGACCCGCCGGCGTTCCTCTCCGCCGACACCTACGCGGCCGGGCTGGCCCGGCTGTTCGGGTCGGGGAAGGCCGACGCGTTCCAGGCGCTGCGGGACCGGTTCGGCGAGCCCGACCTCGACGGGCCCGCCGCCCGGTACGGGCACGTACGGCGCTGAGACCGTACGGCGGGCCGGGCCCGGCGCCCGCGGCCGGGCGGCGCTCAGCAGGAACAGTCCGGGACGCTCTCCAGGTAGGCCGTGGTGTCGGTGCGCCGCGCGCGGTTGACGGCCGCGAGCCGCTGCCAGGTGCGGCTGTCCATCGTCCGGGCCCAGTCGCTCATCGACCGTACTTCCCAGGCGTCGTGCTCGCCGGGGTCCAGCACGATCCGGGACAGCGCGTCCCGGCCGAGCCGGCCGCCGTCGAAGACGAACCCGGCCTTCGCCACCGGCCACTGCCCGGGCGGGGCGAAGTCCACCGCGAGGAGCCGCGGGCGGCCGGTGAAGACGATGCCCGTCTCCTCACGGCACTCCCTTACGGCGGTGCCGAACGGGCTCTCGCCGGGATCCATGTCCCCGCCCGGGAACTGCCACAGGCCCTGTTTCACCGAGGACCGCAGTTGCAAGGGGCGGTCCTCGGTGTCGGTGAAGAACAGTGCCGCGTACACGGCCGCCTTGGGCAGGCCGGCGACGTACTCGGCGAGCGGCAGTCGCGGTTTTCCCACCTGAACTCCTTCGCTTCCGGGCGGAGGTCCGGTCTCCAGGATGGGGCAACGGGCGGCGGGACGCGCCGAGTTGCGGGAAACCGGCCACCCGGCGCGTTTCCGTGCCGCCCGGCGTGCGGCGCCCGCGGACGCCCCTTGCGCGGGTAATCGGGCACGGGAATCAGAGGGCCGACGGAGCGCGTGGAGAAGGGGCGCGGGCGGCGGCGACGCCACGGAGCATCGGGGCCTCCTGAGGATGGGGGGCTGCTGTGACGGGGTGACGCGGCGGGTAGGGCGCGAGACGGTCCGGCGGGTCGGAACGGACCGTCTCCGGTACGGGCGGGGCGGTGGCCGTGATCGGGTCGGTGAACGGCGGCCGTGCGTGGGGGTGTTGCGCGGCCGATACCACACCGAGCCGTGGGCGGCGGTCGCCGCTAGAGCACCGCGCCGGGGCGGGTCCGCCCGACGGCCGGCGAGCCCCGGAGGATGGAACCGAACAGGTCCTGCAGCTCCGGGCACGGGTCGACGCCGTACTCGTCCGCCAGCAGGCGCCGTGTCTGGTGGTAGACCTTGAGCGCCTCCGCCTGGCGGCCCGCCCGGTAGAGGGCCTGCATGTGCAGCCAGCTCAGCCGCTCCCGGGTGGGGAACTTCATGCTGAGCGTCGCCAGGTCGGCGGCGATCACGGAGTAGTCCTGTTCCTGGGCCAGTTCGGCTTCCCAGCGGCTCTCCAGGGCCAGCAGTCGCAACTCCTCCAGGCGGGCCGCCGCCTGGGTGCCCAGCGCGTCGTCGCACATCTCCGGGTAGGGCGTGCCCCGCCACAGGGCCAGGCAGGACTCCAGGGTGCGTCCGGCGGCCTGGTGCCTCCCCTCCAGGAGCAGCCGGCGGCCGTCGCGGAGCAACTGTTCGAAACGGCAGACATCGATGCGTTCGGGTTCCACGGCGAGGACATAACCGGAAGCCTCCCTCCGCAGAATCCGGTTACGGCACCGTGGTGGACTGCTTGGTTCCAATTTCCTCCGCAGATTGGACACATAGCTGTGCAGAGTCGTCATCACGGCACTCGGCGGGTTGCGCGGCCATACGGCCTCGGTCAGCCGTTCCGTGGTAACCGCTTCACCCGGTGTCAACAAAAGAGCGGCCAGTACGGCGCGTTGACGTGCCGGCCCCAGATCCACGGGCAGGCCACCGGCCCGGACCTCCAGCGGACCCAGAACGCTGATCTGTAACCCGGTGGTTATGGACATCGGCGCTTTCCTCCTGTCACGACTCCTGAACGGTGGCCGGCTCCCGGGAATGGTCGTTCCCGCCGGCCCCGGGACCGTTTCCGCGCATGACGGTCGGAGGCGCACGCGCGTTCGCACCTCCGACGCCAAGTGTGCCCCTTTTTGCCTGACGTGGGCAGTCGGGCTTCCGTTCCCGGACGGATGATGATCCAACAGGACCGCTCCGTACGCACCAGTGCCTACGGGGCATGCTCGACGAGAGAGGTCCCATTGACACAAAAGGACCTTGCATAAACGTGACGAACAACACGTGCGGGACGTAAGACCGCTGGTGCGGCGCACGGGAACCGGCGGCGGTGCCGGATCCGGTCCCTCCGGTCCGTCCCCCTCCGGATTCCCCTCCGCCGTCTTCCCGCCGGCCGTCGGCGCGGCTCTCCCGTCGCCCCCCGTTCGGAAAGGGTTCACGCCGCCGACGGTACGTCAACGGACCGCTGCGCATTTCCTCTTCGTAATTCGGCGGACCGCATTGTCGCATTCTTGTTTCCAGAGTGACCGGTTCCGCGTCCAAGAGCGATCCAAGACGGCTTCAAGACGCCGCCAAGACGGCCGCGCTAGGGTGCCCGAAGTCGTCCGGAGAAGTCCGCGAAAAAAGCGGTGAAGGGCCGCGGCGTATTCATGTCCGAGTGTGCAGCCGGGTAACGGGGGAGCAGCCCAATGAGCCATTCCGATCGCCTTGCGCCGGAACCGCCCCGCGCCCCGGACAAGACGGTGGCCGTCGTCGGAATGGCAGGCCGTACCCCGTGGTCTCCGGACCCCGCGGACATACCGCGGGCGGGCGCGGACGAAATGGCGGGGGAACCCGTCCCGCCCGCCGATTCCTGGAGTGGTCCGGCATTATTCGAGCCGGAATTCTTCGGCCTCTCCGCGCAAGAGGCCGGACGGCTCGACGCGGCGGGACGGCTGCTGACCGAACTCGCCTACGCCGCACTGGAGAATGCCGGTGCCGCGCCCGGCGCGGGCGATATCCCGGCCGGCCTCTTCCTCGGCACCCCGGACTCCGTCCCGCCCGGCCCGGTCACGGAGACCGTCGCCGCCGCCCTGCGCCTGACCGGTGCCGGCGCCGCGCCGGCGGTGGCCGCGCCCGCGGCCGGCGACGCGCTCCCGGAGACCGGCGCGTCCCCGGCCGCCGACACGTGCGCGCCGGCCGGTGCGGAGGACGGCCCCGTCGCCCGCGCCGTACGGAGCCTGGTTGCCGGCCGGCACCCCCTCGCCCTCGCCGCCGTCGCGCGCGTCGGCTCGACGCCGGCGTCCGGCGCCTTCGCCGTCGTGCTCAAACCGTGGGCGGACGCCGTGCGGGACGGGGACCGGATCCACTGCCTGGTACGGGCGGAGGCGGACGGGCCGGAGAGCGCGGCCGGTGACGCGCCGCCGGGCCCCCGGGACGCGGAGGACGGCGCTGTCACCGGGTTCCTCGCCGCGCTGGCCGCCGTCACCCGGGACGGCGGTGACGTTCGGGGCGGCGTGACCGTCGGCGGCGTCCGGCTGGAGGCGCCGCGCGCGCCCGAGCCGGCGGACGCGACGGCGCCGGACGCCGCGACCGGCCCCGATTCCGCCGCGCCGGGCTCCGGCGTGGATCCCGCCGCCGAGCACGACGTCGAGCACGACGCCGACCGTGCCGCTGCCTCCGATACCGCTGCCCCCGCCCCGGCCTCCGGCGCAGAGCACGACACCGACCGGACAGCTGCCCCCGGCTCCGAGCCCACGCCCGCCCTCACCCCCTGGCCCCTCTCCGCGCACTCCGAGGGCGCGCTGCGCGCCCAGGCCCGGCGCCTGCTGCGGCACGTCGGGGAACACCCCGAGGACGGTCTCGCCGACATCGGCCTCTCCCTGGCCACCACCCGTACCCCGCTCCGGCACCGCGCCGTCCTCCTCGTCGCCGACCGCGCCGACGCCGTCCGCGCCCTGACCGCCCTCGCCGAGGGCGACGGCACGCCCGGGACCGTCCGGGGCGTCGCCCCGGCCGCCGGCGGGACCGGCGGCCGGCCGGTGTTCGTCTTCCCCGGGCAAGGCGCCCAGTGGGCCGGGATGGCCCGCGAACTCCTGGACTCCTCCGCCGTGTTCCGCGACCACGCGCACGCCTGCGCGGCGGTGCTCGACCCGCTCACCGGCTGGTCGCTGCTCGACGTCCTGCGCGACGCGCCCGGCGCTCCCGACACCGCACGGGTGGACGTCGTCCAGCCGGCGCTGTTCGCCGTCATGGTCTCCCTCGCCGCCCTCTGGCGTTCCCACGGCGTGGAGCCCGCCGCCGTCGTCGGCGCCAGCCTCGGCGAGATCGCCGCCGCGCACGTCGCCGGCGCCCTGTCGCTGGAGGAAGCCGCCCGCGTCGTCGTGCCCTGGAGCGCCGCCCAGGCCCGGGTGGCCGGCCGCGGGGACATGGCGTCCGTCCTCCTGCCCCGGGACGAACTGACCCCCCGCCTGGCCAGGTTCGGCGACCGGCTGGTATTCGCCGGCGCCAACGGGCCCCGCGCCACCCTCGTCTCCGGCGAGCGCCCGGCCGTCGCCGAACTGCTGGACGAACTCGCGGCCGACGGCGTCCGCGCCCGCAAGCTGAGCAACGGACTCGCCGCCCACTCCCCGCAACTGCACGAGGAACAGAGCCGGTTGCTGGCCGACCTGCGGGACGTCACGCCGCGCCCGTCGGACGTGCCGTTCTACTCCTCCCTCACCGGCGGCCGCCTCGACACCCGGCGACTGGACGGCACCTACTGGTGCCGCAACATCGCCGAACCGATCCGCTTCGACGAGGCGGCCCGCGCGCTCGTCACGGCCGGCCACCGGACGTTCGCCGAGATCTCGCCACACCCCGTCCTCACCGCCGGCCTCCAGGACACGCTGGACGACGCCGGGGCGGGCGCGGACGGCGTCGTCGTGGAGACACTGCGCCGGGACCACGGCGGGCCCGGCCGCTTCCTCGCCGCGCTCGCCGAGCTCCACGCGCACGGCGTGGACGCCGACTGGACGGCACTGCCCGTCCTCACCGGCGCCCGGCGCGTCGACCTGCCCTCGTACCCCTTCCGGACCACCGCCCCCGACGCGGGGCGGGGCTCCGCCCTCGCCCGGCGGCTGGCACCCCTGCCCGCCCCCGAACAGCTTCGGCTGCTCGACGAGTTGGTGCGCTCACACGCCTCCCACCTGCTCGGCGGCTCCGGCTCCGCCCCCGGCGCCGGGGACGACCGGACGTTCCGCGAACTCGGCCTCGACTCCGCCGCCGGCGTCGCCCTCCGCAACCGGCTCCGCGACGCCACCGGCCTCCCGCTGCCCACCGGCCTCCTCTACGACCACCCCACGCCCGCCGCCCTCGCCGAGCACCTGCGCGCACTGCTGCTCGACCCGCGCCCCGAGCC
>NZ_JBPQTX010000092.1:0-23137 GCF_051386555.1 Streptomyces sp. URMC 126 | reverse complement strand
GCCCCCCCCGCCCCGTTCGCCTCCACCCGCCCCGGCACGCCCCCGCGCACCACCGGCACACCCGCGGCCCCGCCCGCGCTGTGAAGAGGCCAAGGTCACAGCCCTGTCCTCTGCTGCGCGGCGCGCCCGACCCCCTAGCCTTCCCCCCATGACGGTCCTGCCCGAAGAAGGCTTCTCCCTGGCCGCCGAATTCCCGCCCGCGACCCGCGAGCAGTGGCAGCGCCTCGTCGAGGGCGTCCTGCGCAAGACGGGCACGGAAGCCACCGGGACGGCGGCGGAGGACGCGCTCGCCACCGCACTCCAGGACGGCCTGCGCACCCGGCCCCTCTACACGGCCGACGACGCGCCCGCCGACCCCGGCCTCCCCGGCTTCCCGCCGTTCGTCCGAGGCGGACGCCCCGAGGGAACGGCGGTCACCGGCTGGGACGTACGCCAGCTCCACGCCGACCCCGACCCCCGCCGCGCCAACGAAGCCGTCCTGGCGGACCTGGAGAACGGCGTCACCTCCCTCTGGCTCACCGTCGGCCCCGCCGGCATCCCCGTCGACGGCCTCGCCACCGCCCTGGACGGCGTCTACCTCGACCTCGCGCCCGTCGTCCTGGACGCCGGTGCCGACGCGGAGAGCGCGGGCGAGGCCCTGCTGAAGCTGTACGAGGAGCGGGGCGTCCGGCCCGGCACGGTCCCCGGCAACCTCGGGATCGACCCGCTGGGCACCCTCGCCCGTACCGGCGCCGACGGCCCCGGCACCGCCCTCGCGGTGCGCTGCGCCCGGGAGTTCCCCGGGCTGCGCGCCCTCGTCGTCGACGCCCTGCCGTACCACGAGGCCGGCGCCTCCACCGCGCAGGAACTCGGCTGCGCCCTGGCCACCGGCGTCGCCTACCTCCGCGCCCTCACCGACGCCGGGCTGGACACCGACGAGGCGTGCGGACAGCTGGAGTTCCGCCTCTCCGCCACCGCCGACCAGTTCCTCACCATCGCCGCCCTGCGCGCCGCCCGCCGGCTCTGGGCCCGCGTCGCCGAGGTCTGCGGCGCGTCCCCCGCCGCCCGCGCGCAGCGCCAGCACGCCGTCACCTCCTCGGTGATGATGACCCGCCGCGACCCGTGGGTGAACATGCTGCGCACCACCGTCGCCTGCCTCGGCGCGGGCGTCGGCGGCGCGGACGCCGTCACCGTCCTGCCGTTCGACAGCGCGCTCGGCCTGCCCGACGCGTTCGCCCGCCGCATCGCCCGCAACACCTCGTCGATCCTGCTGGAGGAGTCGCACCTGGCGCGGGTCGTGGACCCGGCGGGCGGCTCCTGGTACGTCGAGCGGCTGACCGACGAACTGGCGCACGCCGCCTGGGCGTGGTTCCAGGAGATCGAACGGGCAGGTGGCCAGGAGGCCGCCCTGCGGTCCGGGATGATCGGCGAGCGGCTCGCCGCGACCTGGGCCGACCGCTCCCGCCGGCTCGCCACGCGCCGCGAACCGGTCACCGGCGTCAGCGAGTTCCCGCACCTGGCCGAGCAGCCGGTCGAGCGGCGGCCCGCGCCCGCCCGGCCCGCCGGCGGCCTGCCGCGCGTCCGCCGCGACGAGGCGTTCGAGGCGCTGCGCGCCCGGTCCGACGCCCACCTCGCCGCGACCGGCGCCCGGCCGCGCGTCTTCCTCGCGGCCCTCGGCCCGGCCGCCGCGCACACCGCGCGGGCCGGCTTCGCCGCCAACCTCTTCCAGGCGGGCGGCGTCGAGCCCGTCCACGATCCCGTCACCGTCGACGCGGACACCGCCGCCGACGCGTTCCGCCGCAGCGGCGCCGCCGTCGCCTGCCTCTGCTCGTCCGACGCCCTCTACGCCGAGCAGGCCGAGGACGTCGCCCGCGCCCTCAAGTCGGCGGGTGCCACGCGGGTGTTGCTCGCCGGCCGCCCGGGCGACCGGCGCGACGACTGGGAGCGCGCGGGCGTCGACGCCTTCGTCTCCGCCGGCGGCGACGCGGTCGCCCTCCTCTCCTCCCTCCTCGACCATCTCGGAGTGGCGCGATGAGCATCCCCGACTTCTCCCGCATCGACCTCGAACCGGCGGACGCCGGGGCGCGGTCCCCCGCCGACGCCGGGCAGTGGCGGGCCGCCTTGAAGGAGAGCACCGGCCGGAGCGCCGACGACCTGCTCTGGGAGACCCCGGAGGGCATCGGCGTCAAGCCCCTCTACACCGCCGACGACCTGCACGGTCTCGACTTCCTCGGCACGTACCCGGGCATCGCGCCCTACCTGCGCGGCCCGTACCCGACGATGTACGTCAACCAGCCGTGGACCATCCGGCAGTACGCCGGCTTCTCCACCGCCGAGGAGTCCAACGCCTTCTACCGCCGCAACCTCGCGGCCGGCCAGAAGGGCCTCTCCGTCGCCTTCGACCTGCCCACCCACCGCGGCTACGACAGCGACCACCCGCGCGTCACCGGCGACGTCGGCATGGCGGGCGTCGCCATCGACTCGATCTACGACATGCGGCAGCTCTTCGACGGCATCCCGCTGGACAAGATGAGCGTCTCGATGACGATGAACGGCGCCGTGCTGCCCGTCCTCGCGCTCTACATCGTCGCCGCGGAGGAACAGGGCGTACCGCCGGAGAAGCTGGCCGGGACCATTCAGAACGACATCCTCAAGGAGTTCATGGTCCGGAACACCTACATCTATCCGCCGAAGCCGTCGATGCGGATCATCTCCGACATCTTCGCGTACACCTCGCGGCGGATGCCTCGGTACAACTCCATCTCCATCTCCGGCTACCACATCCAGGAGGCCGGCGCCACGGCCGACCTGGAGCTCGCCTACACCCTCGCCGACGGCGTCGAGTACCTGCGGGCCGGTCTCGGGGCGGGGCTGGACGTGGACGCGTTCGCGCCGCGGCTCTCCTTCTTCTGGGCGATCGGCATGAACTTCTTCATGGAGATCGCCAAGATGCGGGCGGCGCGGCTGCTCTGGGCGAAGCTGGTGAAGCAGTTCGACCCCAAGAGCCCCAAGTCCCTCTCCCTGCGCACCCATTCGCAGACCTCCGGCTGGTCGCTGACCGCGCAGGACGTCTTCAACAACGTCACGCGCACCTGTGTCGAGGCGATGGCCGCCACCCAGGGGCACACGCAGTCGCTGCACACCAACGCCCTGGACGAGGCCCTCGCCCTGCCGACGGACTTCTCCGCGCGCATCGCCCGCAACACCCAGCTGCTGCTGCAACAGGAGTCCGGTACCTGCCGGGTGATCGACCCGTGGGGCGGCAGCGCGTACGTGGAGCGGCTGACGCACGATCTCGCGCGGCGGGCCTGGCAGCACATCCAGGAGGTCGAGGCGGCGGGCGGCATGGCCCAGGCCATCGACGCCGGCATCCCCAAGCTGCGTGTGGAGGAGGCGGCGGCCCGCACCCAGGCCCGCATCGACTCCGGCCGGCAGCCGGTGATCGGCGTCAACAAGTACCGCGTGGACAGCGACGAGCAGATCGAGGTCCTCAAGGTCGACAACACCTCGGTCCGCGCGCAGCAGATCGAGAAGCTGCGGCGGCTGCGGGAGGAGCGGGACGAACGCGCCTGTCAGGACGCGCTCGACGCGCTCACCCGCGCGGCCGGCGGTGACGGCAACCTGCTGGAGCTCGCCGTGAACGCGGCCCGCGCCAAGGCCACCGTCGGCGAGATCTCCGACGCCCTGGAGAAGGTGTACGGGCGCCACGCCGGCCGCATCCGTACCATCTCCGGTGTGTACAGGCAGGAGGCCGGACCGTCGTCCGGCGTGGAGCGCACCCGCGCGCTGGTCGAGGCGTTCGAGCGGGAGGAGGGCCGCCGGCCCCGCATCCTGGTCGCCAAGATGGGCCAGGACGGGCACGACCGAGGCCAGAAGGTGATCGCCACCGCCTTCGCCGACCTGGGCTTCGACGTCGACGTCGGCCCGCTCTTCCAGACGCCGGCGGAGGTCGCCCGGCAGGCGGTCGAGGCCGACGTGCACGTCGTCGGCGTCTCGTCGCTGGCCGCCGGCCACCTCACGCTGGTGCCGGCGCTGCGGGAGTGCCTGGCGGAGGAGGGGCGCGAGGACATCATGATCGTCGTCGGCGGGGTGATCCCCCCGCAGGACGTGCCGACGCTGCTGGAGATGGGCGCGACCGCCGTCTTCCCGCCCGGCACGGTCATCCCCGACGCCGCCCACGACCTGCTGAGGACCCTCGCCGGGGCCCTCGGCCACGAGCTGTGAGCCGGGCGGCCCGCTGATGGCGCGCGCGATCGACCTGGACGCGGTGGTCAAGGGGGTCCTCGACGGGAAGCGCGCGGCCATCGCCCGCGCCGTCACCCTCGTCGAGTCCACCCGCGCCGACCACCGGGAACTCGCCCAGCGGATGCTGGTCCAGCTGCTCCCGCACGCGGGGGCGGCACGGCGGATCGGCGTCACGGGCGTGCCCGGGGTCGGCAAGTCGACGTTCATCGACGCCCTCGGCACCATGCTCACCGGGCTGGGCCACCGGGTCGCCGTGCTCGCCGTCGACCCGTCCTCGACGCGCACGGGCGGCAGCATCCTCGGCGACAAGACGCGTATGGAGCGCCTCGCCGTCGACCCGGCCGCGTTCGTCCGGCCGTCCCCGACGGCGGGGACGCTCGGCGGCGTCGCCAAGGCCACCCGCGAGACGATCGTGGTGATGGAGGCGGCCGGGTACGACGTGGTGCTGGTGGAGACCGTCGGCGTCGGGCAGTCCGAGACCGCCGTCGCCGGCATGGTCGACACCTTCCTGATGCTCACCCTCGCCCGCACCGGCGACCAGCTCCAGGGCATCAAGAAGGGCGTCCTCGAACTGGCCGACCTCGTCGCCGTCAACAAGGCCGACGGCCCGCACGAGCGCGACGCGAAGTCCGCGGCCCGTGAACTCGCCGGAGCGCTGCGACTGTTGCGCTCGCCCGACGCCGCCTGGAACCCGCCCGTCCTGACGTGCAGCGCCCGCGAGAACACCGGCCTGGACGTGCTGTGGGAGCGCCTGGAGCAGCACCGCCGCGTCCTCGACGCCACGGGCGAACTGGCCCGGCGGCGCAGCGAGCAGCAGGTGGAGTGGGCGTGGGGCATGGTCCGCGACCAGCTCCTGGGGGAGCTGCACGCTCACCCGGGGGTGCGCGCGGTGACGCCGGACATCGAACGGCGGCTCAGGGAAGGCACGTTGACGGCGACGCTGGCGGCGGAGCGGATCCTGGGGGCGTTCCGGGGCGTCGCCGCCGAGGACCCCGGCGTCAACGAGGAGCCCGCAGACCGCTGACCACCATGTGGATCAGCAGGTCGAAGCTCTCCTCCAGCCGCTCGGGGCGCCCGAACGCGCCCTCGGCCTCAAGCACGGCGAAGCCGTGGAGCGCGGCCCGCAGACAGCGGGTCGCGTGCACGGCCGCCGACTCCTCCAGGCCGTAGGCGCGGAGCGCGGCGAACACGATGCCGAGCAGGCGCTCCCCGGCCTCGGCCGTCCTGGGCTCCGGGCGCTGCACGAGCAGCGCGTACCGGTGCGGGTGGCGCAGCGCCCAGTCCCGCCAGGCGAGCATCAGCGCGCGGATCGCCTCGTCCGCCGAGCGGCCGAGCACGGCCCGGCCGACCTCGTCCGTGAGATCGTCCAGGATCCGGGCCGACATCAGGTCGCGCAGCTCGGCGAGGTTGCGGACGTGCTTGTAGAGCGAGGGCGTGGCGACACCGGCCCGGGCCGCCACGGCGGACAGCGTCAGGGCGGCGGGGGAGGCCTCGTCGACGAGCGCGAGGGCGATGTCGACGACGGCGTCGGGGGAGAGGGCGGCCCTAGGCACGGACGCCCTCCCCGAGGCCGAGGAAGGCGAGCACGGCGGCGGTGACGCGGTCGGGGCACTCGACGTGCGGGTAGTGCCCGGCGCCCTCGATCATCTCCAACCGTCCGATGCCGGCGGGGAGTTCGGCGACGATGCCCTCGCCCTCGGCGCGGGGGTCGGCCCAGTCCGGATCCAGGCTGCCCTGGACGATCAGGACCGGGCAGCGGACGTGGGCGAGCCGGGCCCCGGCGTCGGTGGGCGCCGACAGGCCCATCCGCGCCACCGCGGCCATCCGGCCCGGCCGGCGCAGGTCCGCCTCCAGGGCGGCGAGGCGGGAGGGCTCGACGCCGGAGGGGTGCGCGTGCCGGAGGTACCGTTTCCACAGCCCTGGACTGCGCAGTACCCCGGCACCCATGAGCAGGGCGACCCCCTTGCGGTAACGGGCGTTGGAGAGCAGGCCGCGTACGTCGAGCCGCTGGGCGCGGGTGAAGGGCCCGATGCCCACGACGGCGCTGACGAGGGCGGGCTCCTCGGCCGCGGCGATCACGGCGGCCCCGCCCGCGAACGAGTGGCCGACGACGACGGCCGGCCCGCCCACATGTCGTACGAGCGCCAGCAGGTCGCCCGCCACGTCGGTCCGCGACCACCCCTCCCAGTCCGCGTCCGACGCGCCGTGCCCCCGCAGATCGACCCGCACGACCCGGTGCCCGGCCGCCACCAGCCCGGCGGCCACGTCGTGGTACGCGCTCCTGTTGTCCCCCATCCCGTGCGCGAGGACGACGAGCGGTCCCTCGCCCGCGGTGTCGTAGGCGATCCGCCTGCCGTGGACGGTCAGGTACGCGGTCGTGGACTCGGTCATGGCTCCCCCGGTGGTTTATGTCGTTAGCCGTAAAGCTAATGCAGTTAGCTTTGACCGGCAAGTGCCGGCCAGGGCGGCGGGGTGTCCCGGATACCGTGGTGTCCGGAAACGGGTGGAATCCGCGAGCGGGATCCGAGGGAAGGAAGTGTGCCGGTGGGCGACGAGGCGGCGGTGCGGGCCGAGGAGATGGTGGAGGCGTTCAAGGCGCTGGCCAACCCGGTGCGGCTCCAGATCATGCGGTGGCTCAGGGACCCGGAGGGGGAGTTCGCGGAGTACGAGCCGATCGCGGACCGCCGGACCGTCGGGGTGTGCGTCAGTCACATCCAGGCCAAGAGCGGGCTCGCGCAGTCGACCGTCTCCTCCTATATGGCGGCCCTGGAGCGGGCGGGGCTGGTCCGCTCCACGCGTGTGGGCAAGTGGACGCACTACCGGCGGGACGAGGGGCGGTTGCGGCGGCTGTCGGACGCGATCGGCGACCAGCTCTGACCGACCGGAACCCGCAAAAGACATCGACACATCGAAATATTGCGATACGATCGTGGCATGGATGCGACGACATCGACCAAGTCCGCCCTGATCGTGCACGCCCACCCCGAGCCCGGCTCCTTCAGTACGTCCCAGATGCGGGTCGCCGCCGAGGAACTGCGCCGCTCCGGGCACTCCGTGCGGGTGGTGGACCTCTACGCCGACGGCTGGGCTCCGGTCCTCGACCGGCATGAATTCGGGCCCGTGGAAGGGCACTTCAAGCCGCAGGCCGAGCAGCGGAAGGCCGTCAGGGAAGGCACCCTGCCCGCCGAGGTGCGCGCCCACCTGGACGCGGTACTCGAAGCCGACCTGCTGGTGCTGTCCTTCCCGCTGTGGTGGTTCTCGGTGCCGGCGATCCTCAAGGGCTGGGTGGACCGCGTCTTCGCCATGGGAGCGGTCTTCGGCGGCGACCACGGCCTCTTCGACCGGGGCGCCCTGCGCGGCAAGCGGGCCATGGTCCTCGTGACCACCGGCGGCTCCGCGGAATCCTTCGCCCAGGGCGGCTCGTTCGGGGCGATGGACGACTTCCTGTACCACATCCGCCGCGGGATGCTGGAGTTCGTCGGCTACGAGGTGCTGCCGCCCGTCGTCACCTACGGGCCGGCCCACGCGACCGACGCCGACCGCCAGGCGGCGCTGGAGGCCGTCCGGGAGGCGTTCGCGGCGCTCGGCGACGGCCGTCGGGACGCGGCGGAGGTCCGGGCGGCGGCGGCCTGAGCCCGTCGCGTGGCGGGCAGGTTGGCCGGAACCCGTCCGGACCGGCCTGGAGGCGCCGAGCGGGGTCGGCCGGGCGGACGTCTTCCGCGCTCCGGGCGGAGCTCCGCGACACCGCCTTCAGTCCGACGACATCAGGCGGTGGAGCTCGGCGCGGGCGTCGAGGTCGTCGAGGAACCGGCCGGTGTAGCTCGCGGTGACCATCACCGCGCCGTGCTTGCGGGCGCCGCGGTGGGCCAGGCAGCCGTGTTCCGAACGGATGACGCAGGCCGCGCCGCGGCTTCGCAGATGGGTGTCGAGTGCCGTGGTCACTTGGTGGGTGAGCTGTTCCTGGGTCTGGAGGCGGCGGGCGTAGGCGTCCAGAACACGGGGGAGTTTCGACAGGCCGACCACAGGGGCGCCCGGCACGGGCTGGTAGGCGATGTCCGCTGTTCCCGTGAAGGGCAGCAGGTGATGCTCGCACAGCGACGCGAAGGGAATTCCCGTCACCACGATGGGCGCACCGGAATGGTCGACGGGGAACGTGCAGGCGAGCAGCTTGCCGGGATCCTCGTCGTATCCGGCGGTCATTTCGGTCAGTGCCCGCAGCACCCGGGCCGGTGTGTCGACGACCGCGGGACTTTCGGGGTCGATACCGCGGGCGGTCAGCCAGGCGCGCAGCCCGGCCGTGTACGCGTCGGCCGGGCAGAAGGCCGCGGGTGCGCTTTCCGGGGGAATACCGGGGGGAATGGTGGGGGAAACGGCGTAGGCGTCGGACATGATCAGCGTCCCCTTTCGTCGCCCCAGACGTGGATGTGCAGCCGGGTGGTCACGTTGAAACCCGATGCGATGGCAGGATCCGCGAGCTCGGCGAGGTGTCGGTCGAGTTCGGCCGGGGTCCTGCCTTCGGGCATGATCCACACCCTGTCCGGCGTCACATCCCAGGCCGCCGTGCAGGCGGCGACTCGTCGTACGTCCGAGGCGGTACGGCAGACGAATTTGAAGATCGCGTGCTTGGTCCCGCCGAACACGGCAAGCGCCGCCGGCCGGATCCGCGCGCTTTCCGGATCGCCGGCGTGCGGAAGTTTCGGGCTGACGTTGAAGCGTGTCACGGCGCCCACGGTCATCCGACGGGGAGCGATGGTTCCGTTGGTCTCGACTTCGATGTCCACGGCCGCCTCGGTGAGCAGGCGCAGCAACTGCGCCCATCCCGACTGGCGCTGGTGCAGCAGTGGCTCACCACCGGTGATGACCACCAGGGCGGGATCGCCGGCCAGAGCCCGAGCGGCGATGTCGGTGACAGGAGTGCGTATGAGCTCGCGGTGAAGGTCGAAGCGCGAGGCGTCCCAGGTGTAGGGGGTGTCACACCAGCGGCAGTGGAGGTTGCAGCCGCCGAGACGGACGAAGCCCGCGCGCCGTCCGAGCGAGGGGCCTTCCCCCTGGACGGTGGGCCCGAACGTCTCCGCGCAGACGAGCGTTCCGGCCACCCCGGCGGAACGCGTCCCGCTCACACCGCCGCCTCGTGATCGGCCTGCCAGGCAGCGGAGTTGACGTGCGTTTCCCGGACCCGGACGAGGGCCACCCGGGCTCCCGGCGCGTGCCGCAGATCCGCAAGCGTCCTGCTCGCCATACCGGCCAGGAGCGCGGCGACGTTCTCCACGGTCGGCCACCCCGGCACCTCGAACACTTTGACACCGTGGGAGCGGAGGACCGGGACGAGCGGATCCTCCGGACCGAGCATCGTGCCGTGGTCCAGATGCTCGTCGATCCACGACCGGAGACGCTTCTTGAAAGGTGCGAACTCCACCACCAGCCCGTCGGACAGATCGGGGGCGCGGACCGTGATCTCCGCCCACCAGCTGTGGCCGTGAAGAGAGATGCATTTGCCGAGAAGATGCGGAAGACGGTGAGCTGTTTCGAAGTTGTGGCGGATCGTCACGGCATACGTCATGCCGTCTCCTTCCAGAACTCGGTCTCGTACGCGGTGGGGTCGGTGATTCCCGCCTCGGTCATGGCGTGATGGCGCTTCACGCAGGGGCCGCACTCACCGCAGTGCAGTTCGCCCCCCTGAAAGCAGGACCAGGAAAGAGCGAGAGGGGCCCCGAGCGCGTCGGCGATCCGGGCGACCTCCGCCTTGCCCATGCCGAGGAAAGGAGCCTCCACCGCGGGTGTCGGAAAGCCGTCCAAGGCCGCCGTGACACACCTGCGGAGCGCGTCGAGGAAGTCCGGACGGCAGTCGGGGGAGAGTGCGCGGTCTCCGGCCTGGATGCCGAGTGCGACCAGGGCGGCCCGTCGGGCACTGGCCACGGCTACGGCGATGTTGGCCAGGATCGCGTTCCGGTTCGGGACGACCGTGCTGAGCCGCGCCTCCTCGGGAACGCGGGCCGTCGGAAGGGGAACGGTCCGGTCGGTGAGCGCCGAACCCGGCAGCAGCGCCCCGACGGTGGCGAGGTCGACGATGTGGTGTTCCGCCGCGTAGTGACGCGCGATCCGGCGAGCGGCTTCCAACTCGCGTACGTTCCGCTGCCCGTAGTCGAAGGACAGGAGGAGGAGCTCGTAACCCCGGTGTCGGTAGTGGGCTGCGAGCGTCGTCGAGTCCATGCCGCCGGAGAAGGCGAGCACGGCGAGCGGCCTGGTGGTCATGGCGTGACCTCTCCGAGACGACCGCGCGGGGCGAAGGGGGTCCGCTGGGCGGAGCCGGCCCCCGGTCCTGCGCATCCGGATACTTGCCATAGCACCACAAACACCCAAAAGGCCGTAATGACTCGTTCGGGTGGTATAGGCGTGAGGGGGAGATTCGTCGCCGGCTGCGGCTCCGGCTCCGGTTTTGGCGGCGGCCGGGCTCCGGAGTCCGGACGGGTGTGCGACAGGCCATCCGAACGGGGAGAGGCCGTCATCATCACGTTCTTTCCGCCTTTCAGGGGAAAAGAGACTCCTTGTCGGCTCCCGTATAGGTGATCGGGAGCGCCTCTCGCGACGAGGAGCGATCTTGCGACGCCTGACGGACGTGGTGGTGGTCGGCAACGGATCGGTGGGGCTGTCGGTGGCGCTCGAACTCGCCCGCCGGGCACCGGAGATCCGGGTGGCGGTCGTGGGCCCCGCCGGCCGGCCGCGGAGCGCGAGCACGGCCGCCGGTGCCATGCTCAACTGCTTCGGCGAAGTCACCCGCTACACCCGGCTCCACGCCGCGGCCGAAGCCCGGTTCGCCGTCGCCAGGGAGGCCCTGGAGCTGTGGCCCCCCTGGCTGGCCGCCCTGGAGGAGGACCTCGGCGGCCCTGAATCCGCCGCGGTACGGGCGTCCTGGAGCGAAGGCACCGTCGTCGTCATGGGCAGTAGCTCGGGACGGATCGCCGGGGAGAACTTCACGGCGATGTGCGAGGCCGTCACCGCACACGGGGAACCGCACGAACTGCCGGCGCCCGACGCCGTCGAGGGGCTGTCACCCCATCTCGGCCACCGCCCTTTCCGCGCCCTGTTCCTGCCACGGGAGGGCGCCGTGGACGCCCGGGCCGTGGTGGCCGCCCTGGAAAAGGCGGCGCGCGGGCGGGGAGTCGAAACGGTGGACGCCACCGTGCGTTCCCTGGAGGTGGGCTCCCGCGGCGCGGTCACCGGCGTCCGGCTGGACGACGGCCGCGTACGGGCAGCCGGGACGGTGGTGCTCGCCGCGGGCGTGGCCGCCGGCGCTCTCGCCGAGGAGGTGCTGCCCCCGGGGGCCGTACCCCCGGTGCTGCACGGCACCGGCCTGGCCGTGCGGGTGAAACGGGAACCGACCACGGGACCGCGCGGGCCGTACGTGATCCGCACCCCCAACCGCGCCGGTACGTGCGGCCTCCACGTGGTGCCGCTGACGCGGAAGGACGAACAGTACATCGGCGCGACGAACGTCATCACCGTGCGGCCCGCGCCCGGTGTGTATCTCGGTCTGGCCCAGACCATGCTGCGGCAGGCCGCGGAGCAGGTCGACCGGTCACTCGCCGTCTCCTACCTGAACGGCTGCACGACTGGCACCCGTCCGATCGCCCTGGACTGCTTCCCCCTGATCGGGCCGTGCTCCGTGCCCGGCCTGTTCCTCGTGACCGGTACCTACCGCGACGGCTTCCACAGCAGCCCCGCCATCGCCCGGCACGTCGTGGCGGCACTCCTCGACGATCCGGCCACCGCCCGGGAGTCGCCCTTCGCCCACTTCGCGCCCGAGCGCATGCCGATCCAGGTCATGACCGTCGCGGCAGCCGTCGCCGACACCGCCCGGCACGCCGCCGACACCATGCACGACCAGGGCATGAGCATGCCCTGGTGGCTCGACCACACCCCGCTCCAGGAGTGGGCCCGACGGCGCGTCGAACGGTTCTACGAGAGCCTGGAGCACCCCGTCGCGCTCCCCCCGGAGGTCGTCGACCCCCAGTTCCTCGACCCCACCGCCGACGATCCGCGGGCCCTGGACCGCCTCCGCCGCTACCTGCGCGCGGCACACGCCCACCACGGCGGCTGAACGGCCATCCGTCCGCCGCCCGGCCGCGGCAGGACGTCCCGCACAACGGTTGGAGAACGACGGACGTGGCAGGCTCATGGCTGGAGCGGTTCGCCGCCGACGAGCGGCACCCCACCCCCTGCGCGGGCTTCGACGTCGACGAGGCCCTGGGAGCCTACGACAGGCTGCTGGCCGCCTTCCGGGGCCGGGTGCGCGTGCAGTACGCCGTCAAGGCGCGCCCGGACGACGAGTTGCTGTCGGCTCTCGCCCGCCGCGGCAGCGGTTTCGACGTCGTCTCGCCACTGGAGATCGAGCGCGCCCTCGGCGCGGGCTGCCCGCCCCGGAGCCTGTCGTGCTCCAACGCGTTCGCCGGCCGGGACGAGCTCGCCCACGCGCGGGACAGGGGCGTCCTCGTCTTCACCGCCGACACCCCCGCCATGATCGAGCGTCTCGCCGCCGCCCGTCCCGCGGCGTCGGTGTTCCTCCGCCTCGCACAGGAGCACGTCACCGGTGCCGCGATCCCCCTCGGCGGGCGCTTCGGCTGCCCGGAGACCGAAGCGGTGGAACTGGCCCTCCTCGCGGCCGCGCGAGGGCTGGACGTGGCCGGCCTGAGCTGGCACGTGGGCAGCCAGCAGAGCGATCCCAAGCAGTGGGAACGAGCCGTGGGCAGCGCCGCCCGCGTCGCCCGGCGACTGCGCCGCCGGGGCGTCGACGTCCCCCGCCTCAATCTCGGAGGCGGCATGCCCGGCACCTACCGGTCGAGGACACCCTCGGTGGAGACGTACGCCCGGGTGATCCTCGCCGCCGTCGACGCGCACTTCCCCCCGCCTCACCAGCCGGAGCTCGTCATCGAGCCCGGCAGGGCCCTGGTGGCCGACGCCGGCGTCACCACCGCCTCCGTCAAGGCCGTCGTCCGCCGCCCGTGGGGCACCTACGTCGTCCTCGACGCCGGCCTGTGGAACGCCGGTCTCCTGGACAACCTCTGCGGCATCGAATACCGGATCACCTACCCCGGCCATCCGGACGGCCGCGCCGTCCGGCCGGTCACCTTCTGCGGACCGACCTGCGATTCCCTCGACTCCCTGACGGCCGCCGACTCCTACCGGGCACCCGTCGGCCTGGCGGCCGGTGACCGGGTGGCCATCTGGTCGACCGGCGCGTACTGCGCCACCAGTGCCCTGGTGGGCTTCAACGGCTACCCGCCCGTGCCGCAGTTCGTCCACGCGCCTCCACGGTGAAACGGCGGGAGCGGGGCCGGGCGGGCGCGCCCGGCCGATCGCGTCAGCCGCCGTCGGTCCTGGGGAAGACCCCGTCGCGGAGGCGTTCCGGCAGGGACAGGGCGGTGGTGAAGGCGTGCCACGAGGCGAGGGGGAAGATGAGAATCGCTCGGCCGGGATTCTTGCTGTCCCGTATGAGCACTCTGTCGGCGAAGCGGTCGGATGCCTCGACGCACGCGCTCCCGACGGGATCGCTGTGGCTGGACTTGCGCCAGGCGACGGTGTCGCGTGCGGGCGGGGGCGTGCGGGTCACGGTGACTCTCCTCCCCTACGCGCCTGATCGGGCCCGCCGGGTCGTCCGGCGGCAGTGCTTCGGCGCGAAGTCGATCGTGGGCCGGGCGTAGGAGGCCGCTTCGGCCTTCCCTTCCGTCAGCCTCCCCGAGAAGGCGCCCGCTGGGTAGGCCACACGCTCGCCGGGGCCGCCATCAGCGGGCCGCCCGGTGAGCCGGGGCGGGAAAGAGAAAAACGAGGAGATCCACGCTCCTCGCCACTCTCAACTTATAGCGCACAGGGGGCCTTGCGGCAAGGCCCCGGTCATACCGCAGAATCTCCCCTCGAAGCCCGGACCTGCGGAAACGTCAGAAGACCTGACGCTCCGTCAGCCGGGTCGCCGGGGCGGGGTAAGCGCCCCGGGGGTACGACGATCTTGTGAAACGGGGCGTGGGGATGTTCGACGTAATCGTGGTCGGCGGCGGACCGACCGGGCTGATGCTGGCCGGCGAGCTCCGACTGCACGGTGTGGACGTGGTCGTGCTGGAGCGGCTGTCCGAGCCGACCAAGGAGACGCGCGGGCGCGGCCTCCACACCCGCAGCGTCGAGGTGATGGACCAGCGCGGCCTGCTGGACCGGTTCCTCGCGGTCAGTGAGACGTTCCAGGTCGGCGGGCTCTTCGGGGGCATCGCCAAGCCCTGGCCGCAGCGGTTGGACACCGGCCACCCGTACGGCCTCTCCACCCTGCAGCCGGCCACCGAGCGGCTGCTCCGGGAGCGCGCGCTCGAACTCGGCGCGGACCTCCGGCCCGGCCACGAGGTCGTCGGTCTGGAGCAGGACGAGGACGGGGTGACCGTCGAGCTCGCGGACGGCACGCGCCTGCGCTCGCGCTATCTCGTCGGCTGCGACGGCGGCCGCAGCACCGTGCGCAAGCTGGCCGGCATCGCCTTCCCCGGCGAGCCCGCGACCGTCGAGACGCTGCTGGGCGACATGGAGGTGGCCGACGACCCCGAGACGGTCGCCGCCGTCGTCGCGGAAGTGCAGAAGACGCAGCTGCGGTTCGGGACGGTCCCCAACGGGGACGGGACGTTCCGCGTCATCGTGCCCGCCGCCGACGTGTCGGAGGACCGGATCAAGCCGCCGACCCTGGAGGAGTTCAAGGAGCGGCTGCGGGAGGTCGCGGGCACCGACTTCGGCGTGCACTCGCCGCGCTGGCTCTCCCGCTTCGGCGACGCCACCCGGCAGGCCGAGCGTTACCGCTCCGGCCGGGTGCTGCTCGCCGGCGACGCCGCGCACATCCACCCGCCGACCGGCGGCCAGGGGCTCAACCTCGGTGTGCAGGACGCGTTCAACCTCGGCTGGAAGCTGGCCGCCGAGGTCGCCGGCTGGGCGCCGGAGGGCCTGCTGGACAGCTACCACGCCGAACGGCACCCGGTCGGCGCCCGCGTCGTGGCCAACACCCGCGCCCAGATCACCCTGCTGGGAACCAGCCCGGGCGCGGTCGCGCTGCGGGAGCTGTTCTCGGAGCTGATGGACTTCGAGGAGGTCAACCGGTACATCACCGAGATGATCACCGCGGTCGGGGTCCGCTACGACTTCGGCGAGGGCCACGATCTGCTCGGCCGGCGGCTGCGTGACGTCCCGCTGAAGGAGAACGGCCGCCTCTACGAGCTGATGCGCGGGGGCCGGGGGCTGCTGCTCGACCAGACCGGCCGGCTCTCGGTGGAGGGCTGGGCGGACCGCGTCGATCACGTCGTCGACGTCAGTGAGGAGCTGGACGGACGGGAGGTGCCGGCGGTGCTGCTGCGCCCGGACGGGCACGTCGCCTGGGTCGGGGACGACCAGGGGGAGTTGCGGGACGGGCTGTCCCGGTGGTTCGGCGCCGCGAGTTCCGGCGATGCCGCGACCCCCGCCGGGAATCCGGCAGCCGCCGCCGCGTGAGGCGGGTTCGCGGCCGCGCGATCGGTATCGCTTTGTGGCCGGCTCGCACTGTTGACACGGTGGGTAATCGGGCATGTACCTGGCGTGTACGTGTCACGCCGCTAGGAGCCCGTCATGATCCATGGTGTCGACGTCAGCAGCTACCAGAGCGAGAACTACTCCGTCGCCGGACAGGACTTCGCCTTCGTCAAGGTCACCGAAGGCATGTCGTACACCAACCCCAAGTGGGTGGCGCAGCGCGAGCGGGCCCGCAAGGCCGGGCTTGTGGTGGGCTATTACCACTACGTCACACCGGGATCGATGTCCGCGCAGGCGGACCGGTTCCTGGGCAAGATCGCGCTGAGAGCGGGGGACGTCCTCGCCCTCGACTGGGAGGAGGCCGGCGTCTCCTGCGCGGACAAGGACCGCTGGCTCGCCCGGGTGGGCGCGAAGGCGCCGGGGCACCGGGTCGTCCTGTACTGCAACCGGGACTTCTGGTTCCACCGCGACACCACCAGCCGCGCGGGGGACGGGCTCTGGATCGCCGACCCCGACCACGCAGCCGGCCGGCCCGCCGTACGGCACCCGTGGACGTTCCACCAGTACGGCACGTCCGGCGGGCTGGACCGCAACGTCGCCCGGTTCGCCGACCGTGCGGAGCTGCGGGCCTGGGCGCGGCGGGAGGCGCGTGACCCGTGCTGAGCGAGCGGTGAGGCGGGGTGCGGGCCGGTCCTCGGCGCGGCGCGGGCCATGGGCGTGTCAGGTCACGGCCCGCTCCGCGTCCAGGGCCCGCCGCAGGGCGTCCGGGCGTTCGGCCACCGGCCGGGCCTCGACGAGGCGGACCGCGCAGCCGATCGCCGCCGCGCCGCCGTCGGCCGCGGCGCTGTCCCCAATCATCAGGACGTCCTCGGGCCGCCGCCCGATCGCCTGGCACGCGGTGCGGAAGAGCCGTGCGTCCGGCTTCTGCACGCCGTGCTCGTAGGAGAGGATGTACGCGTCCACCAGCGCGTCCAGGCCGTGCGCCCGGAAGACCGGACGCGGGTCCCAGCCGATGTTGCTCACCACCGCGACCGGAATCCCGTCCTCCCGCAGGCCGGCGAGGACGCCGGCCGCGTCCGGGTACGGCAGCCACGCGTCGGGCTCCATGTGGCGCGCGTACAGCGCCTCGTACAGCCCCTCGTCCGGTACCGGCACCTCGCGCGCGAGCCCCAGGTAGGCCGCCCGGTGCTCGGCGGCGGAACGGTCGCGGTGGGCCCAGGCGCCGGCCAGGCGCGGGGGAACGGTCCGCGGCGGCGGACCGCCGGGCTGGGCGCCGGCCGCCGCCAGGGCGGCGGCGAGGCCGGTGAGTTCGTCGTCGTCCAGGGCCAGCCCAAGGCGGTCCGCCGCGTGGCGCGACCAGGCCGTGGGGGACTCGACGCGGAAGAGGGTTCCCGAGAAGTCGAACAGCACACCCGTCACTGTCATGGGCGGCAGCCTGCCAGGCGTGCGGAGGACCGGGAACCCCGCGCCGCGCCGCCGCGCCGGGGCCCGGCCGTCACCCGTCCGGGCGACGCCCCCTGCGGGGCCCGGGGCCGGGTGGGACGCTGGGCGCCGGGGGCATCGCCCAGGCGGAGGGAACGCACGCCGTGAGGACAACCAGCCCCGGGGACATATCCGGCCGCGGCCGTCGTACGCGGCGGCGCCGGCCCGCCTGGCCGCTGGCCGCGGCCACCGCCGTCGCGCTCGCCGCGGCGGCCTGCTCGGCCGGCGCCTCGGACCCGCCACGCGGCGCGGACCCCGGCGGAGGCGCCGGGAAGTCCCTGGCCGAGGTCCGGCTCGACGGGCACACCTACCGGGTGCCGCGGCCCCTGCCCAAGGCCCCGCCCGGCACCCCGATCGCCGCCACCCGGCACGGCCCCGACCCCCGGACCGGAGCCGCGGAGCGCTGGACCGTCCTCCACCACTCCGCCGACGCGCACGGCGAGGACGTCGCCGTGAGCACCACCGTCCTCGTCCCCCAAGGCGCCGCGCCCCCGGGCGGCCGGCCCGTGCTCGCCTGGGCGCACGGCACCACCGGCATCGCGGACGCGTGCGCGCCGTCGCAGGCGGCGGACCTCGGGTACGCGGTGTACGCCCAGGAGGCGGGCGCCTTCCTGAAGGCCGGCTACGCGGTGGTCGCCACGGACTACCCCGGGCTCGGCACCCCCGGCACCCACACCTACCTGGTCGGCCCGGACGAGGGCAACGCGGTCGTCGACAGCGTCACCGCCGCGCGCCGGCTGCTCCCGGACCTCGCGCCGGCCTGGTTCGCCGTCGGCCACTCCCAGGGCGGCCAGGCCGCCCTCTTCGCCGCCCGCGCGGCCGGCCGGGCGCCCGGGACGCGGTTCGGGGGCGCCGTCGCCGTCGCCCCCGCGAGCCACCTGGACGCGATGCTGCCCGGCGTCATCGCCGCCCACCAGCCGGGCAGCCTGGCCTTCGCCCTCTACTCCCTGGCCGGGCTGAGCACCACCGACCCCTCCGTCGACCTGCCCCGGCTGCTCGGCCCGACGGCCACCAGGACGGCGCGCCGGGTCTTCGAGGAGTGCCTCACCGCACCCCACCCGGACCTCCGGCACACCACGACGGAGCAGGCCCTGCCCCTCGACCGCGCTCAACTGGCCTCCGTGGGAGGCAAGATGGCCGCCTACGGCAACCCGGACCGGGCCGCCGTCCACGCTCCCGTCCTGATCGTCCAGGGCGGTGCCGACCAGGACGTACCGCCGGCCTGGACGGCCCAGGTGGCCCGCAACCTCCGCGCCCTCGGCTCGCCTTCGGTCACCGAGCGGACGTATCCCGGGAGCGGGCACGACGACGTGCTGGGCCGGTCGATCTGCGATGTGCTCGCCTTCCTCGCGGCACACGGCGGGCCGTCGGCGGGCGGGTGCTCGCCCTTCCGGGCGCAGCCGGGCTGACGGGCCTTGGGCGGCCGGGGCGGTCGCGCTCCCCGTCACCCGGGCGGCTCCTCCCGTGGCGCGGCCGCGCGGTGGAGCCGCTCGGCGGCCCGGCGGAGACAGTCGCCGACCCGCGGGTCGGCGTCGAGGGTGTACTCGGCGTCGAGCGCGACGAGGTGCCGGACGATGCCGGGCAGGTCGTCGCCGGAGCAGTCCACGGTGCAGGAGTTCTCGTCGATGGCCCTGACACGGTCGGGCAGGGCCCCGGTGCGGCGGCGGACGGTCTCGGCCGGGGCCCGGACGGTGGCGACGGCGCGGTGGCGGGCGGGCGCGCCGGCGATCTTGGCGGCGACGTAGGCGGCCGGGTCGCCGCCGGGGATCGGACGGGGGGTGAAGCGGTGGCGGGTGGGGCCGAGGCCGGTGATGCGGTCCAGGCGGTATACGCGCCAGTCGTCCTTGCCGGTGTCGTGGGCGAGGAGGTACCACAGGCCGCCCGAGGAGACCAGACGGTGCGGCTCGACGCGGCGGGGGGCCGCGGTGGTGCCGCCGCGCGTGGTGTAGCCGAAGGTGACGGTCTCGTGGTCCCGGCAGGCGACGGCGAGCGCGGCGAGCAGTTCGGGATCGACGCGCGGACCACGGCTTTCCCAGCCGATGGCGGCGGTGGCCTGCTGGAGGGCGGCGACCTGGGCGCGCAGCCGGGTGGGCAGGATCCGCTCCAGTTTGGCCAGGGCCCGGAGCGCGGTCTCCTCCATGCCGGTGAGGTGGCCGGCGGCGGTGCGCAGGGCGACGGCGGTGGCGGTGGCCTCGTCGTCGTCGAGGAGGAGCGGCGGCATGGCGGTGCCGGAGGCGAGGCGGTAGCCGCCGGCGTGACCGGTGGTGCCTTCGACGGGGTAGCCCAGCTCGCGCAGGCGGTCGATGTCTCGGCGGACGGTACGCGTGGTGACGCCGAGCCGTTCGGCGAGCTCGGCGCCCGCCCACTCACGGCGAGTCTGCAGCAGGGACAGCAGGCGGAGCATCCGGGCGGGGAGGTCGCTGGTCATGCCGTCCAGATTGCCCCTCTTTACGGACAAGAGCTGTCCTAAAAGGCTTTTAACGTCAACGGCATGCCCTCGCGGGCAAAACTCCTCACAACACCTCGGAGAGAAACGATGAAGATCGCACTGCTGGGCACCGGTTTCGGTCAGGCGCACGCCGCCGTCTACGCCGCTCGCGGCGACGTGGAGGTGGTGATGTTCGGCCGCGACCCGGAGAAGACCGGGAAGACGGCCGGCCGGTTCGGGTTCGCCGCCTCCACCGACATGGACGCCGCGTTCGAGGACGCCTCGTTCGACCTGGTGGACATCTGCCTGCCCGTTCCCCTGCACGCCCAGTACGTCCTGCGCGCCCTGGAAGCGGACAAGCACGTGCTGGTCGAGCTGCCGCTGGCCGACAACCTGGAGGACGCCCAACGGGTCGCCGAAGCTGCCGCGGGCGGCGACAAGTATGTGTTCGTGGACATGTTCGAGCGGTTCATCCCCGCCAACCAGGCCCTCTTCGACGCCGTCCGGGACGGCACCTACGGGCGGCTGGAGCAGCTGACCCTGTGGAACCAGACCGCGCACCTGTGGCCGGGCGCCTCCCTGGGGCTGAAGGTGCTGCCGCTGGAGGCGATGCACAGCGACATGGACATCATCACCCGCACCCTCGGCCTGCCCCAGGACCTCACGGTGACCACCGTGGCCCGTGACGAGAACTCCGGGGCGATCGACGCGACCTTCCGCTTCGACGGGGCCGCGGCCCGCAGCTCGGTCTCGTCCCTGATGCCCAAGGCGTGGGGCGCCCGCGGCGGTTACACCGCGGCCTTCGAAAACGGCGTACTGGACGCCGCCTCCACGATGGGCTTCGACGGCAAACCGACCGGCACCGTCACCGCCTACACCACCGACGGCGCCCACCAACTCGACCTGCCGCCCGCCGACCAGTACACCGCCATGATCGGCCACGTCATGGACGTCCTCGCCGGCAAGGCCGAGAACCGGATCGCCCCGAGCAGCGTCCTCGACGCTCTCCGCCTCACCCTCGACCTCGACACGAAGGTCAACGGCACCCGCTGAACCACCCCCCCGGGGCCGGACCGCCGCCCCGCACCACCATCCGCGAGTCCGAGGACAGAACGGCCCGGAAAAAAGTCGGACGGTGATGTCGAGAAACCGGGATCGGCTCCGTCCCCGTAGTGAACGCGACCACAATGGGCCGCGACGAGCACCCAGGGGAGACACCATGGCCAAGTACCTGCTCCTGAAGCACTACCGCGGCGCTCCGGCGCCGGTCAACGACGTGCCCATGGATCAGTGGACGCCGGAGGAGATCTCGGCGCACGTGCGGTTCATGCACGACTTCGCGGCCCGGCTGGAGGAGTCCGGTGAGTTCGTCTCCGGCCAGGCGCTCGCCCCCGAGGGGATGTGGGTCCGGTACGACGGCGAGGGGCGCCCGCCGGTCACCGACGGTCCGTTCGCCGAGACCAAGGACCTCATCGCCGGCTGGATGGTGATCGACGTCGACAGCCGCGAGCGCGCCGTCGAGCTGGCCGGGGAACTGTCGGCCGCCCCGGGGGCGGGTGGGAAGCCGATCCACGAGTGGCTTGAGGTGCGCCCGGTGCTGGCCGAGCCGCCCACCGTCACAGAGTGACTTCCCCGATGAACGAGGCCCTGCTCAGGCGCCTCATCCCGGGCGTGCTCGGAATCCTCGTCCGCCGCGGAGCCGACTTCGCGGCGGCCGAGGACGCCGTGCAGGACGCGCTGGTCGAGGCGCTCCGGGTCTGGCCGGCCGATCCGCCGCGCGACCCGAAGGGCTGGCTGGTCACCGCGGCCTGGCGCAAGTTCCTCGACGCCGGCCGCGCGGACGCCGCCCGCCGCCGGCGCGAGAGCCTCGTCGACGAGGAGCCGGCGCCCGGACCCGCGCCCGCGACGGACGACACCCTCTGGCTCTACTTCCTGTGCGCCCACCCGTCGCTGACCCCGTCGTCCGCCGTCGCGCTCACGCTGCGCGCCGTCGGCGGGCTGACCACTCGCCAGATCGCCCGGGCGTACCTGGTGCCCGAGGCGACCATGGCGCAGCGCATCAGCCGGGCCAAACGCACCGTCTCCGGCGTACGGCTCGACCGGCCCGGCGACGTCGCCACCGTGCTGCGCGTCCTCTACCTGGTCTTCAACGAGGGCTACTCGGGTGACGTCGACCTCGCCGCCGAGGCCATCCGGCTCACCCGGCGGCTCGTGGAAGCGGTCGACCACCCCGAGGCGGCGGGGCTGCTCGCCCTCATGCTGCTCCACCACGCCCGGCGCGCCGCCCGGACCGCGCCCGACGGCAGCCTCGTACCGCTCGCCGAACAGGACCGGAGCCGGTGGGACACCCGCCTGATCGCCGAGGGCGTCGCGATCCTCCAGGCGGCCCTCGCCCGCGACCGGCTGGGCGAGTTCCAGGCCCAGGCCGCCATCGCGGCCCTCCACGCGGACGCGCCCACCGCCGGGGAGACCGACTGGACGCAGATCGTCGAGTGGTACGACGAACTCGCGCGCCTGACCGGCAGTCCCGTCGTCCGGCTCAACCGCGCGGTGGCGGTCGGCGAGGCCGACGGACCGCGCGCCGGCCTGGCGGCCCTCGCCGCGGTGGACGCCTCCGTGCCCCGCCACACCGCGGTGGCGGCGTACCTCCACGAGCGGGACGGCGACCTGCCGACGGCGGCACGGCTGTACGCCGAGGCTGCCCACGAGGCCCCCAACCTCGCCGAACGCGACCACCTGACCCGCCAGGCCGCCCGGCTCAACGCACGCCGGGGCTGACGAGGGCCCCGGGAGCGGTGCGCGCGGGGGAACGGACCGGCCGCCCGTCCTCCGCCGGGGCCGTCGGCCCACGGCGGGAGACCGGCGCGGCGTCGGACGGTCACCCCTGTGTCGTGCCGTCCCCCGCCTCCCGTGCCGCCACGCCCGGCCACTGCTCCACCCGCCGCCGCACCCGCCGTGCGTGCGAGGCCAGGGTGGCGGGTGGGTCGTCGGTGAACAGGTGGAGGGCGGTGGCGGCGGTGAGGATGACGTCGCACAGCTCCGCCGCCACGTCCGACGGGCCGTGGGTGACGCCCTTGCGCGGGTTCTGGCCCGTCATGCCGAGGTACGCCTGTACGACTTCGCCGACCTCCTCGCCGATCTTCAGCAGCCGCAGTGCCGTCTCGTGGGCACTGGTGCCGTTGACAGCGTCCAGCGCGTCGGCGGAACGGCGGGCCGCGGCCCACAGGGCGGATTCACTGTCGTGGCCGGACGGCACAGGCCACCCCTCTCGGCTTGTCGGGACGACTGCGGGCGTCTCACCGGTTTCCGCCCCGGCGCGCTCGCCGAGCGGATCCTCCCGCATCGGCTCCCGCCGCGCCGACCATACGCGGCCGCGGGCCGGCCCGAACCTCCGCGCTCGCGGCGTTCGTTCGCGCCCGCGCCCGCGCCCGCGCCCCCGCACGGGTGCCGGTGCGACACCGCGGCGCCCCCGCCCCCTTC